>CAYQYM010000233.1:0-4529 GCA_964421715.1 uncultured Acidipila sp. | reverse complement strand
CTCCTGGCGTGCGCAGGACGGCGTCGCCGACCCGGTGCCGGAGCACCCAGCGGCAGCAGGCGAGGGCGGCAGGATTGAGCTTGTTCCCTACGCTGCGGCCAAGCTCAGGATCACGGCCTTTCCTGCTGTTGACCCAACAGTAACTGGTTGATTTCTACCATTTCAGAACAGTGCTGCTGTACCTGCCGGAGCCCAAGGGTGAAGACTAGGCTGGATTCATTCAGGTCTCCAGCTACGGTTTGAGACTCCCTGATGTGCCCGGGTCTGCCGGGCACATTTTTTGTGGGCCAGTTCCACGGTCATTTCCTTTCTGCCGCGGCACCGGGCATCAGGTACTTGTCATACCAGCCCAGGTAGCGGTTATAGCGGTCCACGATGAAGCTGGGCCGCGTGAAGCCGTGAAACTGGCCGGGATAAATGACCAGTTCCGTGGGGATGCCAAGGCTGCGCAGTGCCTGGTACATCTGCTCGCCGCCGATGAGCGGAACGTTGAAGTCCTTATCGCCGCCCATGAACAGCGTTGGCGTCCTGATGCGGTCCGCGTGCAGCAGCGGATAGGCGAGTTTCATGTAGAGCTGGCCGCTCTTCCAGGGCGGCCCAATCTCAAGATCATACTGGAGGATGTACTGGTCCACGCCGTAGAAGGCGAGCGGATTTGCCGTGCCTGCGCCACTGATGGCCGCCTTAAAGCGCGTGGTGCTGGCGATGGTGTAGTCGGTCAGGATGCCGCCATAGCTCCAGCCGCCGATGCCGAGGCGGTCCGGGTCGGCGACGCCCTGCTGCACGGCCTCATCCACAGCGGCCAGAAGGTCGATGACCTCCTTGTTGCCCCAGTCAGCCCAGATGGCTTGCTGATAGGCCGCGCTGCGGCCTGCGCTGCCACGGTAGTTCACATTCAATACGGCGTAGCCGCGGCCGGCGAAGATCTGCCGCTCCACGACAAAGGCGTGCCCGTCCTGCGCGTCAGGGCCGCCGTGAATACGTAACAGCATGGGATACTTTTTGCCGGAAACGTACCCCACCGGCAGCGTGAGCACTCCGTGCACCTCTGCGCCATCCTTCGCACGGGTCTCGAGGTCGCGCGTCTCGCCCAGCTTCAGCTGCGCAACCACGGCATCGTTCTGATGCGTCAACCGGCGGAGCTTGCCATCTTCAAACGCGTAAACCTCGGGGGGAGTGGTGTCGTCTGTAAACAGCACCCCGGCGTGCGATGCAGCCGCGTCCTGTGTCATCACGGTGCCCTTCTGCTCGAGCAGGCGATGTACGGTGCCGCTCTCAACATCCACGCTTGCCGGGTACTCCGAACGATCGTCGGTGACCAGCACGACGATTTGCCTGCCGTCGGCAGAGAAGCAGGGCTGGCTGACGGCGCGATCCAGCCTGGCCGTGAGCACGCGCGGTGCACCGCCTGCGGCAGGCACCACCGCAAGCTGGTTCTGGTTGTATTCAAGAAAGCGCGGCTCGCTGCCCTGCGTGTAGGCGATGAGCTTGCTGTCCGGGCTCCAGGAGAGGCGCCCGCCGTCAGGACCGTGGAAAGTGGTCAACTGCTTCGGTGCGGAGCCGGCCCTGGCGTCCACGACGAAGACATCGGAGTTGGTCGTGCGGTCCGGGTCGGGATCGTGATTGCTCACGAACGCGATGCGACTGCCATCGGGCGACCACACAGCATTGCCCTCTTCAAAGCGCGTGTCGGTGGTCAGCTTGTCCAGCTTCACCGTGGCCACGTCGAAGAGGAAGAGCTGCGCATGGCGGTCGTTCTTGAGGTAACCTTCGACATCCTGCTTGAAGTGGTAGCGGTCAATGACGAGGGGCTTCGGCTTCTCGTCCTGCTTCTGTTCGCCTTTCTTGTCGCTGGCCTCGCCTGGCTTTGCCTCGTCCTTATCCTCCGGCACGATGGTCAGCACCAGTTGCTTTGCATCGGGCGACCAGGCGTAGGCGTTCAGGTCGCCCTTGATATTGGTGAGCTGGCGCGCCTCACCGCCGCGGCGGTCAAGGATCCAAACCTGGCTGCCCTTCGCGTTGCCCTGGCGCGACGAGGTGAAGGAGATGTAACGGCCGTCAGGGCTCCAGCGCGGCGAGCCGGCCGACTCGTTGCCGTAGGTCAACTGCAGATTCTCTGAGCCGTCCCACTTTGCCATCCACAGATTGGTGATGCGCTTGTCCTTTTCAAGGTCAACGGTGCTCACGGTATAGAGCACCCACTGGCCATCGGGCGAGAGGACGGGACTGCCGACATCGTGCAGGCGGAAGATGTCATTGACCGTGAGCGGATGGGCCGCGGGACTGGGTGCGGGACTGGGCGCATTCTGGGCGGAGGCAGGCAGAGCCAGCGCTGCAGCAAGCAGAAAAACAGTGTGCCTTGACATGGTCGCCAGTATAAGGGCGGCGCGGCGCACCACAAGTGTCATCTGGAGGCGGTCGTAGGCGCGAACGGCTGAGCCCGATGGCAGTGCGGGCTGAACGCACCAGCCCAGTCCAGCGCGCACTGCGTGGCCGACGCTCAACCCGTAGTCCGCAGGCCTGCGGAGATACCATTGATGGATCCGGCAATGGCGCGGCTCAGCTCCTCGCTATGCTCGCCGGCGCGCCTGCGGCGCAGCAGGTCCACCTGCATCAGGCTCATGGGGTCAACGTAGGGATTGCGCAGCCGGATGGAGCGCGCGAGCACGGGATTGTTGTCCAGCAGTTCCTGTTGGCCGGTGATCGTGAGCACGAGGCGGCGCGTGCGATCAAACTCGTCGCGCAGCATTTCATACACGCGCCGGCCGAGTGCGGCGTCCGGGACGAGCGAGGCATAAAGCGCTGCGATGCCGAAGTCCGCCTTGGCCAGGGCCGTCTCGACATTGCGGATCAGGTCGATGAAGAGCGGAAACTCCAGCATCATGGCCCGCAGCAGGTGGATCCCGCCATGGCCGTCGCGCGAGCTGGCGGCATACTGTTCGCAGGCGTAGCCTACGCCAAACCACGCGGGCACGAGGTGGCGGCTCTGGGTCCAGCCAAAGACCCACGGGATGGCGCGCAGGTCGGCAAAGCTGCGCCTTCCGCCGCGCCGTGTGGGCCGCGAGCCGATCTTGGCGTGCTCCAGTTCACCGACCGGCGTCGCCGTCTCGAAGTATTCGATGACCTCGGGGTTTTCTGGAATCTGCAGGCGATAGTAGCTGTAGGCTGCTGCGGAGAGTTCGTCGAAGGCTGCCTCCCACTCCGGCAACAGGGTGCCGGACTGATGGCCATGGGGATCGCGCACGTTGGGCCGGGCCAGCGCGTCCAGGGACGCTGCAATCATCAGCTCCAGGTTGCGCTCGGCAAGCACCACGTCGGAGTACTTCCAGTTCAGCACCTCACCCTGCTCCGTAAGCCGAAGCTGGCCGGTGAACGCGCCGACCGGCTGCGCGTAGATGGCGCGATGCGTGGGGCCGCCGCCGCGGCCCACCGTTCCGCCGCGCCCATGGAAGAGCCGAAGCTTAACGCCGCACTCGCTCGCCACCGCGTGCAGGGCGCGGTGGGTGCGGAAGATCTCCCACGTGCTGGTCAGCATGCCGCCATCCTTGTTCGAGTCTGAGTAGCCCAGCATGATCTCCTGCGTGTTGTTCCAGGAGGTGAGGAGCTTGCGGTAATCTTCGCGTTGCCAGAGCTCGCGGCAAACGCGGGGCGCGTTGCGCAGGTCTTCAATAGATTCAAACAGCGGTACCAGCATCAGGCCGGGGTCGCGCCCGCCGCCCTCTACCTGCACGCCGGCCAGCCTGGCCAGCCATACGGCGGAGAGCACGTCGTGGGCGTTTTCGGCGCCGCTGATCACGTAATGACGAATGGCCTCCGGGCTGCAGCCCTGCTTCAGCTCGGCCACGGTGCGCAGAGTTTCAAGCACATCATGGGTCTCCTCGCTCAGCTTCGGGGGGACGCCCCCGGCATGCTCTTTGGGCCACGCGGAGATCTCTTCAAGTGCGCGCTTGTGACGCCGCGCATGCTGGCGGATATCAAGCATCTGCAAGTGCAGGCCGAAGGTGCGGACCAGCAGCACCAGCGGGTCTACCAGCGTTGCGGCCAGGCGCTCACCGCGATGTTCCGCTAGGCTGCGGCGCAGCACCAGGATGTCTTCCAGGAGCTCGTCCGCGGCGCAGTAGGCAGGCAGCGCTGTCAATGCGGCTTCCAGGCTGTCCTCCTCCGGCGCGCTCTCGCCGGCGGTGCGCAGCAGCCGCGCATGCACGCAGACCATGTAGCGGCGGTAGAGCTCAAACTCGAAGCGAGCGCCGAATACCTGTCCCGCGCGGCCGCCCAGCTTGTTTACATATCCATCCAGCCGCGCGCGCAGCTCTTCGCTCATCGGCAGCTGCTGCGCCGAGGTCGTGAGAAGGTCAATGATGAGCTGCACCTGCGCGCGGTAGAAGTGGAGCAGCCGGGTGCGGGCCGCACCTATGGCGGCTCGTGTCACCTCGGGCGTGACAAACGGATTGCCATCGCGATCTCCGCCGATCCACGACCCGAAGGCCAGCAGCACCGGAAGCTCTGCCAGGGGTACGTCGAGCTCGTAC
>CAYQYM010000232.1:0-4529 GCA_964421715.1 uncultured Acidipila sp. | reverse complement strand
GGGGTTGACGGTGCAGGTTGCATTCACGGGCACGCCGGAGCAGGCAAAATCGACCTTGCCTGCTGAGCCTGCCGCAGGCGCAAGCTGTAGCTGCCAGGATGCGGGCTGGCCGCTGGTGATGATCTGCTGCTGTTGTCCGCTGACCGTGAGCTCGAAGGACTCCCCCACACCGGTAAGCGCGACCGAGTAGGGCTTCGGCAGGTTGCCGCCGCTTAACGTGAGGTTGCCGCCGGCGGGCCCCGCCGTGACCGGCTTAAAGAAGACGTTCAGCGTGCAGCCCGTGCCCACTGGAATCGGATCAGGGCATTGGCTTGAAAGTGTAAAGTTGCCGGTGATGTTGTAGGCAAGCCCGGTGAGCGGGACGCCGCCATTGTTCGTAAAGGTAACGGCCTGTGCTCCGCTTGCGCCGCCCACCCCCACGCCGCTGAAGTCCAGCGTGGTGGGAGATGCCGAGATCCCGGCCGGAGCGATCCCGGTGCCGGTCAGGGCCACGGTCTGCGTGGCCGACTGGTCGGCTACTGCCAGCGACCCGGTCTGCGCGCCGATCCTTGTTGGGGCAAAGGTGATCACGATGGCGCAGGTGGAGTGGCCGGCGAGCGAGGTGCCGCAGTTGTTCACGGCCGTGAAGTCTCCCATTGTTACCTGGGCGGTGATAAGTTTCAGAGCCTCGTCGCCGTTATTGGTGAGGGTAACCTGCTGCGCGCCTGAGGTGGCCCCGACGACGACCGGTGCCGCGAAGTTGACGCTCGTGGCCGAGAGGATGTCGGTCGCCGGGCTCTGGCCGCTGCCGGTCAGCGTGGCGGTCTGCGTGCCCAGGTCGTCGGTGACCGAGACACTGCCGTTGCGCGTGCCTGCCGTGGTTGGGGTGAAGGTTACCAACATTGCGCAGGATGTGTTCGCGGCCAGCTTCGCTCCGCACGTGCTGGAGCTCAGGGCAAAGTCTCCGGTCACGACCGGCTGCTGCAGGTTCACGCTCACGCCGCCCGTGTTGTTGAGCATGAGACTCTGCGCCGGGCTGGTTGCCCCGACAGGCTCGGGAGCAAAGGTGAGCATGGCGGGCGTAAGGCTGATGGCCGGGCCCGCCAGCCCTGTTCCGTCAAGCGTGGCCGTAAGCTGGCCGCCGGCGATGTTCGCACTGACAGTGACTTTGCCCGGCCGATCTCCAACCGTCGTGGGATTGAACGTCACATGGATGGTGCAGGTCGCGTTTTGCAGGATAGTGGCGCTGCAGTTGTCCTCTTCGTTGAAGTCGCCGGTGATGGCGACCTGGCTGACGCTGAGCGCGAACTGGCTCGTGTTCTTGACGACGATGTCCTGCTCCGCGCTGACGGTTCCCATCTGCTGGCCGGCAAAGGTCAGGCTGGCAGGCGTGAGTGTCGCCGAGGCCTTAACGCCCGAGGCCGTCAGCAGCGGGATCTGCCAGATGCCGCGACCGTAAGTGGCGCCCAGCAGCACGAGGGAACTGCCCTGGTTATAAGTGGCCAGCCTGGTGACCGCAGTAGTCGGCAGCCCCGTGCCATAGCGGGTCCAGCAGCCTGCGCCGGGCTGCGCGCAGGTGGCGACCGCACTTGTGACAAAGACGCCGCGATCCGTAGCCGCATAAACTGTGTTTGCGTCATTCGGGTCTACCACGATGCTGTTTGCCGGCGCGGAGGGCATGTTCGAGTTAATCTGGCTCCAGTGCGCCCCTCCGTCTGTGGTGCGGTACAACGAGGGCGAGCTGCGGCCCGGCGAGCCAAGGCCCTGTACGGTTACATAGACGGTCTGCGCCGTCGGGTCATGCGGGTCAATAAAGATGCTGGAGATGTCAAAGCCAAGCGGGTTGAAGACGCCATTGGTGGAGGTGCTGTTCATCACCGGCGATGTCGACAGGTCGGTCCACGTTGGCAGCGAGAGCGGCTGCTGAGGCACGCTGGCCGCATAGAGGTGGCCCGGCTTGAATCCGCCGCCATCGAGCGCGCCTGCCATTCCGGCGTAGATCATCTCCGGCTGCCCCGCGCCGCCGCCCGAGGCCGCCAGCGAGCGCACCTGCGCGTTTCCGTTGCAGGCCGCCTGCTGATTGCCGTCGAGCATCGGGCTCACGACATTCTTGCTTGACCATCCCAGCGGATCCTTGGCAGGTCCGCGCCAGACTCGGCAGGTGCCTACGATCAGCCGGGTCGGGTCCTGCGGGTCGAGTATCCAGGCAGCGGGCAGCGGAAGCAGGGCGCCGTCGCCTCCGACCTGCGCGCTGGTGATGTCCTGGGTGAAGCCAGCCGGATTACAGGCGGCTCCCGCGGTGCAGACATTGATGTTGACGCCATCGCCCGCGGCGGCAAACCAGTCTCCGCTTGCATCAATGGCCGTGCGGCTGGCCACACCCCCCAGCACTTGCAGCCACTGCGCCTGGGCGGGCTGTGAGGCAGCCGTGCCCAGTGGGCCCAGCCCAGCCAGCACGCTCGACGGCCCATTGGGTGCGATGGTGAGGTCGGTAACCGTGCCCAGCGAGCCAAGGCCGGCGTTCAGGTTACGGAACGCTGCGGCATCGGTCGCGTCACACACCTGGCCGGTCTGCGCGGCCAGGTTGTCGCTGCGCCAGACGCCTCCGTCCGTGCCGAAGTAGAGAGTGCCGCTCGCGCTGTACGTTGCATCGTAGGCGTGAAAGGAGGGCGCTACACCGGCCGCCGCACATCCGGCGGCATTGGTCGTGTTGCGCCAGGCGCAGCCTTGAACCAGGCTGCAGCGGTAGAGGTCCTGCGCTCCGGCCAGGAGGATGGTGTCCTGATCCGAGGGCACGGCGGCCAGCATCAGGTTGTAGTCGCCGGCCGGGACGGTAGGATCACTGCTGCTTGCATCGAGGGGCTTTGAATCATACTTTTGCGTAAAGGCGACCGTGGCCGTGAGGCAGGCGCTGCCCTGCAGGTTACAGGGCGCCTGGTAAATCCCCTGGTCCTGGTTATAAAGATCGACTGACCAGGCGAAGATGTCGCCTGTGGCAGGTTGCACCGCCAGGCTGCCGCGAAATATCGGGCAGCTTTCGGAGGCAGCCTGGCCGGGGTTGGTCGGGCAATGCGCACGGTCAAACCCCGTTCCCGGCTGCGTAGTCAGGCGATTGAAGGTGATGCCGTCAGAAGACTCGTAGAAGCCGTGAAAGCGGATGGCAGCGTAGAACTTCTTGCGGACCGGGTTCCAGACGATCGCGGTCGCGGCGTTGCCGTCGCCGCCCAACAACATGTTTGAAGCCTGCACGAATTGGCCCGGCGTATCCTGAATATTCGCCATCTGCCAGCTGCTGCCCGCGTCCAGCGAGTAGTAGAGACCCATCTTGCCGTTCTGCGTATCGTTTGCGTTGACGATGACGCCCTCGAGCGACTGCGAGACCGCCGCCACTACCAGGTTTGTATTGACCGTGCTCCATGCGAAGCCTGCAAAGGCGTTCCCTTTGAAGGTGTAGTTCTGTACACCGCCACGCGAGCCGTCGTCCGAGCCGGTGATCAGGGTCCAGGTCGTGCCGCGGTCGCCCGAGCGCAGCACTCCGGTGCCATACTGCGAGTCAAGGGCGTTGTTCGGATCGCCTGTGCCCGCGAGGAGGACGCCCGTGCCGCTAGGCTGCATGGTCAGGGCACCGATGCTGAGCGAGACAAGCTGCGAAGTTCCGTTGCTGAAGACCGGAAGGTTGTCCGTCAGCGGCGTGAAGAGAACGTTTGCCGCCGTCCCGGCAGCGTTCGTCGATCTCCAGACGCCGCCACCAAGAGTGCCGATGTAAAGCGTATTGTGCGTGGAGTCTGCCGGGTCGGCTACGATGCTGGTCACGTGCCCCGTCACTGGGCCGTACTGCTGCGTAGCTACCTGTGCCGGCCCAAGGGATGTCCAGGGCTGGGTCAGGTCTGCACCTGAGGATTGCGTCCGGCCGCCCGTGGTCAGCAAAGAGAAACTGGAGCGTCGCGGACCGGATGGAACCGGCGGAAATCGCCTGCCCTGCCCCGACGCATTGCGGAGCGCCTGGTGCATGACGGAGCCCTGCCCGGGCTGGGGAACCGCGAGCCCCACGGGCAAGCCGGGCTCCTCCGCAAGGCGTTGCGCCACCGAGCCCGGAATGAGCAGAAGCCCGGTGAGCGCGAGCAGGGCTGCTCTCCAACCACGGCTCGAACGGCATGCTTCCTGAGGCAAACAAACACTCCCCGGAGCCGGCCGACGGGCGGCGGGTTCCGCTGATTTTTTGAACTTACACAGGCAGTGTGCCAAGTATGGGCGAAGGCAGGGCAGCCCGGAAGGTTACTTTCGTTTGGCGTGTTTCTAGGCGGGCTGGGTAAGGTCTAGAGCGGCTGGGATATTCGCTCTCGGTTCAGCCCTGGCGGGCCACGCGGCGATGCTCAGCCAGCAGCGCCATCGAGTGCATCAGGTTCTGCAAGGTAACGATGCCAATGATGCGGCCGCTCTCCGCAACGGGAATCAGGCCCATGTGACCGCCGGCCATGCGGCGGATCATGGAGCCGAGCGAGTCCTCTGGCTGCGCGACCTGAAAGCCGCGCGACATCACGGACTGCACG
>CAYQYM010000231.1:0-4533 GCA_964421715.1 uncultured Acidipila sp. | reverse complement strand
CGTGCAGAGCGCGCTGCTGCGCAATGGGTTTCCGCCTGGAGCCAAGGTGCTGAATCTCGCGGGCAAGACGGTGCTGCCCGGGCTTGTCGGCATGCACGAGCATCTCTATTACGCCACGCCGGTATCCACCCGGGACAGCTACGTCATCTTCGGCGAGCAGCCGGATTCTGCCCCGCGACTCTACCTGGCTAACGGGGTCACGACGGCTCGCACCGCGGGCAGCGTCGAAACCTACACCGACCTTGAGATCAAGAAGGCGATTGACTCCGGACTCGCTCCGGGGCCGAAGCTGCGCATAACCGGACCTTACCTTGAGGGCAAGGGCTCCTTTACGCCGCAGATGCACGAGCTCACCGGGCCGGACGATGCCACACGCACCCTGGAGTACTGGGCCGGCGAAGGAGCAACGAGCTGGAAGGCTTACATGCACATCACGCCTGAGGAGCTGAAGGCGGCGATTGACCGCGCCCATGAGAAAGGCCAGAAGGTCACCGGGCATCTGTGCTCTGTGGGTTTCACGCAGGCCGCCGAGCTCGGCATCGACAACCTGGAACACGGCCTGATCGTCGATACCGAGTTCTACTCCGGCAAAAGAGATAACACCTGCCCACCCGAGGTCTCACGCGGCGCGGCACGCGAGCTGGCGACCAGTCTCGACGTGGAGAGCGCGCCGGTGCAGAAGATGATACGCACGCTGGTGGAGCACCACGTGGCGGTGACCTCGACCCTGGCTGTATTCGAGGAGGGTGTGCGGCTGCGTGCGCCGTTCCGCTTCGAATTGAGGGAGAAGCAGGCCATGTCTCCGCAGGCCTGGGCTATGGTGCTTGAGGCGCGCGAGCGCTATGCGGCGTCTGACGAGCTGGCCGGGCTGGGCGAGGCCGGGCTCAGGAAGGAGATGCAGTTTGAGCGCGACTTCGTAAAGCAGGGCGGACTGCTGCTCTCCGGCTGCGACCCGACCTACTATGGCGGCGTGCTGGCCGGCTTCGGCGACCAGCGCGCGGTAGAGCTGCTCGTCGAAGCCGGTTTTACTCCAGCCGAGGCGATCCACATCGCCACCGCAAACGGCGCGCAATTCCTGGGCGAGTTGAACGATCTTGGAACCGTGGAGAAGGGCAAGGCTGCGGACCTGGTCGTGGTAGAGGGCAACCCGGCTGAGAAGATCGAAGATATCGAGAGGACCGTGATGGTCTTTAAGGACGGCGTTGGGTATGATCCGGCAAAACTGATCGAGTCGGTGCGAGGCATGGCAGGCATTCGTTGATCGGTTGATTGTTCTGAGCGGTCGCGGGTTTCCCGAGGGAGAGAGTCTAAGCCCCGGCTTCCGGACCGCGTTACCATGGACGCAATGCCATGGCGCGCAATCTTTACATCCTGGCCGGTACCCTGCTGCTCTTCGCGCTCGTCTCCTGCGGCATGACCTTTACCACTGGGCTTTCACAGCCGGGGCTGCCCGGCAACGGCTCGCTCTGGAAGACGACCTCGCTGTTCATGACGCTGCTGGGGCTCTTGGTGGCGCTGCTCGGGGTAATGACAGCCCTGTTTGAGCAGGTAGACCGCCGGGCGGAGGAGCGTAAGCAGCATGAGCGGCTGGCGTCGCGCCGGCGCCGTTCCTAGCTTTGGCGCGGCAAGGCGTAATGCGCCGATACTGCGCAAATCGTGCCTGAGTACAGCCGCGGCTCTTTGGGCCGCCTGCCAGCTACAATAAAAGAGAGAGAGCAAGACACGCCATGTTTGAAGTTACAGTCGAGGCAGGGTTTTCTTCCGGACACTACCTGCGCAATTACAAGGGCAAGTGCGAGAACCCGCACGGGCACAACTATCGAGTGCGCGTCACGCTGCGCGGCGAGGCGCTGGACAAGGCCGGGCTGCTGCTCGACTTCAAGGACCTGAAACAAGTCATGCGGCCCGTGGTTGACCGCCTGGACCACCAGATGATCAACGATCTTGAGCCGTTTACCGAGATCAATCCGTCGGCGGAAAACCTGGCCCGCTACTTCTATGGCGAAACCAATCGCCAGTTGGCCGAGATGACCGCCGGCCGCGTCCGGGTGAAGGACTGCACGATCTACGAAACCGACACTACGGCTGCGACCTACTACGAGTAGCCGTGTACCTGATCGAGATCTACAAGTCCGTCCAGGGTGAGTCCTCGCATACCGGCCGCCCCTGCATCTTCGTTCGCCTGGCGGGGTGCAATCTGCGCTGCTCCTGGTGCGACTCAGAGTACACCTTCCGGGGCGGCTACAAGCTCACCGGGGACCAGGTTGCCGAGGAGATCGCAAGGCTTGCGCCGGTGCGGCTGGTCGAGTTCACCGGCGGCGAGCCACTGCTGCAGCAGCGGGAGCTGGTGCCGCTCATGCAGCAGCTGCTTGAGCAGGGCTATGAGGTGATGCTTGAGACCAGCGGTGAGCGCCCGCTCCAGGATGTGCCCGCTGCCGTTCGTAAGATAGTGGACGTGAAGTGCCCGGGGTCGGGCGAAGCCGGACGCTTCCGCCTGGAAAACCTGGCCCACCTTGGCCGGGGGGATGAGGTGAAGTTTGTGCTGACCGGGCGGGCGGACTATGAGTTTGCGCGCGACTTCATCCGTGAGCAAGGGCTTGAGACGAAGGCCGGCAGCCTGCTGCTCTCCCCGGCGTTCCAGAAGACGCCACGGCCCGAGCGGACCGCGGAGAACTGCCTGCTTGACCCGAGGCTGCTGGTCGAATGGATGCTTGAAGACGGGCTGGACGCCCGGCTTAGCCTGCAGGTGCATAAGTTCATCTGGGAGCCCCAGAAGAAGGGCGTCTGAAGCAGGCGCTGGCGACTTAGTGCGCGTGACTGCTGTGGGCGCGGGTTGAGCCGAGTCAGCCTCGCTAAACGGCGTTCCCGCAATATTTATATCGATGCAAGCGGAAATTTGTGCTGTCGCGTTGACGCAGCCAACTCCCCTTGCTACTCTTAGAGGGTTCGATGAATCGGCTCAGTGGGGCAGTGTGAACGCCCCGGCCTGTCGGGCAGCAAACCCGCAGCGGCAACAAGGCTGCGGTCAGATCGTATCGGTGCCTGCGACACCCTCCTCCTGGGAAGGCTATGCGGGCCAGAAGCGGCGAAACGGAACTGGCTTCCTGCGGCAGGATGCAGGTCACATCTGGTCACCGTCGCTGCTCTCGCTCTGAACGAATGAATTAAGTTGTAAGCGGGCCCGAACGGGCCGGCAGCTAGTGCGTACGTGCGCCGCCTGCCTGGCCGGAGCGGGTCCGCCTGGCGCGCAAGCGCGAACTGGTTTTGAGCTGGTAAGGAGTTTTGATTTGCCTACATTCAGTCAGCTGGTAAGGAAGGGGCGCACGGCGCCCCGGTACAAGACGGCATCGCCCGCGCTGCAGGGTTCGCCCCAGCGCCGCGGCGTCTGCACCCGTGTTTATACGCAGACCCCGAAGAAGCCGAACTCGGCGCTGCGCAAGGTTGCGCGTGTCCGCCTGACCAACGGGATTGAGGTCACGACTTACATTCCGGGCATCGGTCACAATCTGCAGGAGCACTCGATCGTGCTCATCCGCGGCGGCCGTGTAAAGGATCTTCCCGGGGTTCGTTATCACGTCGTGCGCGGCACGCTCGACTCGGTCGGCGTCGCCAGCCGAAAGCAGGGACGTTCAAAGTACGGGGCCAAGCGTGCCAAGGGCGGCGCGGCGGCACCGGCGGGCAAGGGTAAGAAGTAGTTCAAGCCCGAAAGGGTGAGTGGTCTGGGAAGTTCAAAGAGAGATTAGGAACCAAGCACTATGCCGAGAAAAGGTCACATTGCGAAGCGCGAGGTAGCGCCGGACCCAGTCTACAGCTCCACGCTGGTCACCAAGTTTGTGAACTCGATGATGTGGGGCGGCAAGAAGTCGACCGCGCAGGGCATCTTCTACGAGGCGATGCAGAACCTGGAGCAGAAGGGCGGCGACGAGGCTTTGAAGCTCTTTAAGAAGGCGGTGGAGAACTGCAAGCCACTGCTTGAGGTCAAGACGCGCAGGGTGGGCGGGGCGAATTATCAGGTGCCCATCGAGGTTAACCCCGAGCGGCGTACCTCGCTCGCCATACGGTGGCTGGTCAGCTATGGCCGCGCGCGGGGCGAAAAGGGAATGGTCGACAAGCTGACCAACGAGTTGCTGGACGCGGCGAACGGCCGCGGCGCCGCGATGAAGAAGAAGGAAGATGTGCACCGCATGGCCGAGGCGAACAAGGCCTTCGCGCACTATCGCTGGTAGGCAGCCGGGCAGGCGGCTGCGTGCGTATCGCTGCAGTAAGAAGGAAATGGATGGGAGCCGGGCAGCAGACCGCCCGGTTTGCGACAGGGTAGCAAGCAACTGCGGGCCGAAAGGCCTGCAAGAGTAGAGAGAAAAGACTGTGGCTCGCCAGGTACCTCTAAATCGTTGCCGGAACATCGGAATTATGGCGCACATTGATGCCGGAAAGACAACGACGACCGAGCACATTCTGTTTTATACCGGCATCACGCACCGGATCGGCGAAGTGCACGAAGGCACGGCGACGATGGATTACATGGAGCAGAAG
>CAYQYM010000230.1:0-4538 GCA_964421715.1 uncultured Acidipila sp. | reverse complement strand
TTGCGGTCGCCCAGGTAGATGTTGTCGCCCATGCCGATCTCGTCGCCGTAGTAGAGAATCGGCGTGCCTGGAAAGGAAAACAGCAGGCTGTTCAGCAGCTCGATGCGGCGGCGGTTGTTATCCACCAGCGGCGCAAGCCGCCGGCGGATGCCGATGTTCACGCGCATGCGTGGGTCGGCGCTGTATGCCAGGTACATGTAGTCGCGCTCTTCATCCGTCACCATCTCGAGCGTCAGCTCGTCATGGTTGCGCAGGAAGATGCCCCACTGGCAGTTCTCCGGGATGTCCGGCGTCTGCGCCATGATGTCCGTAATGGGCAGGCGGTCCTCCTGCCGCAGCGCCATGTAAATGCGCGGCATCAGCGGAAAGTGAAACGCCATGTGGCATTCATCGCCATCACCGAAGTAGGGGCGCACGTCGGCGGGCCACTGGTTGGCCTCGGCCAGCACCATGCGGCCCTCGTAGCCTTCGTCCATGGCCTGGCGCAGCTTTCTGATGACGGTGTGCGTGTCCGGCAGATTTTCGCAGTTCGTGCCGTCGCGCTCAATCAGGTAGGGAATGGCATCCATGCGCAGACCGTCCACGCCCATGTCCAGCCAGAAGCGCATAATGCGCGTGACCTCTTCCAGCACCTGCGGATTGTCGAAATTCAGGTCCGGCTGGTGTGAGAAGAAGCGATGCCAGTAGTAGGCCTGCGCCACCGGGTCCCAGGTCCAGTTTGACTTCTCCGTGTCGGTGAAAATGATGCGTGCGTCTTTGTACTTCTGGTCCGAGTCGCTCCACACATAAAACTCGCGTTCGGGCGAACCCGGTGGAGCATTGCGTGCGGCCTGAAACCATGGGTGTTGGTCGGAGGTGTGATTGATGACCAGCTCCACCATCACCTGCAGCCCGCGTTCATGCGCCGCGGAGAGGAAGCGGCGAAAGTCGTCCAGCGTGCCATAGTTCGGGTGAACGTTCGTGTAGTCAGAGATGTCGTAGCCGTCATCGCGCAGCGGCGAAGGAAAGAACGGCAGCAGCCACAGGCAGGTCACGCCCAGGTCCTGCAGGTAGTCGAGCTTCTGCAGCAGACCTGGGAAGTCGCCTATGCCATCGTTATTGCTGTCATAAAAGGCACGCACGTGCAGCTCATAGATAATCGCGTCCTTGTACCACAGTGGATCACTTGCGCTGCCGTACCGCTTCACACGTTCCTCCCTGAAGCCCGCATGTTCAACTCAATCGGTTAGAGGTAGTAGTCGAAGTCCCGTTCCGTCCGCATGCGGCGCTGCAACCGGAAGACATGCGCCGGTATTCTGGCCGGAGACAGCTCCACATAGTTGTGCGCGCCCGTCCACAGGTAGCGGTTGCCGGTGAGTTCGTCCAGCACCTGGAACGATTCGCCGGCTTTCAGCCCGAGCGCATTCAAATCCAGCGTTACCCAGCCGGACTGTGTGTTGAAGTAGTCGAGGTTCACCACGATAAGCACTGCGTTCGAGCCGTCGCCGCTCGTCTTGCTGTAGCAGATCAGGCTGGGGTTATCCGCAGGATGAAAGACCAGCCGCTCGTTGCTCTGAAGCGCCGCGTTCTCGCGCCGAGCACGGTTCAGCTCTCGCAGCAGCGGCGCAAGACTCGTCTCGCTGTTAATATTCCACTGTTTAATCTCGTACTTTTCAGAGAAAAGATATTCCTCACCGCCCGGTTTCATTGGTGCGTTCTCGCCGAGCTCATAGGCCGGCCCATAGATGCCGTAGCTGCTGCTCAGCGTGGCCGCCAGCATCACGCGCACCATGAATGCAGGCCTGCCGCCCACCTGCAAGGCCTCGGGCAGAATGTCCGGCGTGTTGGGCCAGAAGTTCGGCCGCAGATACTCGCGAACGCCCGTCCGCGTCAGCTCTTCGAGATAGTCTGTAAGCTCCTGCCTGCTGTTGCGCCAGGTAAAGTAAGTGTAAGACTGCGAGAAGCCGAGCTTGGCCAGCCGTTGCATCAGGCGCGGACGCGTGAACGCCTCTGAAAGAAAGAGCACCTCGGGATACCGCTGCTTGATCTCTCCGATAGCCCACTCCCAAAAGGCGAACGCCTTGGTGTGCGGATTGTCCACGCGAAAGATGTGTACGCCCTGCTCAATCCAGAAGAGGAAGACATCGAGCAGCGCCTGCCATAGTCCGCGCCAGTCCTCACTCTCAAAGTCCAGCGGATAGATGTCCTGGTACTTCTTCGGCGGATTTTCCGCATACTGGATCGAGCCGTCGGCCCGCTTTTTGAACCACGACGGATGCTCGACCACCCACGGATGGTCTGGCGAGCACTGGAATGCGATGTCAAGCGCGACGTCCAGGCCGCGCGAGGCGGCCGCGCGCACCAGTTCGCGCAGGTCCTCCAGTGTCCCGAGCTCAGGATGAACCGCCGTGTGGCCGCCCTCGGCCGCGCCGATTGCCCATGGGCTGCCGACGTCGCCCGGCGCTGCGGTCACCGCGTTGTTGCGGCCCTTGCGGTGACTCGTGCCGATGGGGTGAATCGGCGGCAGGTAGAGCACGTCAAAGCCGAGCCCGGCCACGTAATCCAACCTGCCGATGCAGTCGCGCAGCGTGCCGTGCTGGCCGCCCGTGGGCGAAGAGGAGCGCGGAAACAGCTCATACCAGCTCGAGAAACGCGCCTTCACTGGGTCAACCACGACGCTCAGCTCGCGTTCATAGCGCGTTTCAAGCGCGGTGTCGGGATAGGACGCGACGATGGCCGCAATCGCGGGATCCAGCGCGATGACCTTGCTGTCCGCCTGCCCGCTTGCGGTGCGCAGGATCAGCGCCGCCGCGTTCAGCCGCTTCGCGTCTTCCCTGCCGGCGCGCCTTGCGGCCTGCTCTAGCAGGATGCCGCCGTTCTGCAGGTCCACGCGCACATCCTGGCCCGCAGCCAGTCTCTTTTCGAGGTCGCTGCGCCAGGTGTCGAAGTGGTCGATTGATCCAGCCACCGTGTAGTGATAGCGGCCAAGACTGCTGAGAGGAAACTCGGCGCGCCAGTGGTCGTTGCCCAGCGGCGTCATCTGCACCGTCTGCCAGGCCTCATCTCCTTCGTGCCGGTAGAGCAGGCGCGCCTCAACATGGTCATGGCCGTCGGCAAAGACGTCCGCCTCCACGGCCATCACGTCGCCCAGTACCCGTTTGACCGGGAAGACACCGCAGTCAATCTGGGGCGTTACCCTCTCGACCACAACACGGCGTCGTCCATCCTGCGGCATTGGCATACTGAGACTCGTTCCTCGGCTGAGCAAGCTGGGGGTGCAGAAAGGAAAGATGCGTTTTTACGGCCAGATGTTTCAGCCCGTGAGGGTTGCCCCGTTCTGCCGCGACGAGCCGCGCTCACTCCCTGAATGCGAAAAAGATGTTATTCAGGGCCTCCGCCAGCAGCGGGTGCGCGAAGATGGCGTCTCGTAACGCGGTGTAAGGCAGCTTTCCCATCATGGCGATCTGCAGCATCGATGCCACCTCTCCGCCTTCGATGCCGAAGATGGCCGCGCCCAGGATCTGCTCCGTTCCGGCATCGACGACAATTTTCATCAGCCCGCGCGTCTCGCCCACCTCAATGGCGCGCGCCACCGAAGCCATCGGCATGCTGGCCACCCGGTAATGCAGTCCGGCCTCTCGGGCATCGGCCTCCGTCATGCCGATGCGGCCAAGCTGCGGATCGAGAAACACGGTGTAGGGCACCATGCGTCCGGTGATGGTGCGGTGGTGGCCTTCGAGCACATTGGCGGCCACCACACGGTAATCGTCATAGGAGATGTGTGTGAAGGCAGGGCCGCCCTTCACATCGCCCAGCGCATAGATTCCGTTCACATTTGTTTCAAGCGTTTCCTTCACGCGGATGTAGCCGTGGGAGTCGGTTTCGACCCCGGTCTTTGCCAGGTTCAGCTCTTCCGTGTTAGGCACGCGGCCGGTGGCCAGCAACAGGTGCGACCCTTCTACGCTGTCATCTGCCCCGGTGAGCTGCAGGTGGATGCTGCCTGCGCGCATCTGCGCCCGCACGGCGCGGCTGCCGGTGAGCACGCGGACGCCATCCTGCGCAAGCACCGCACGCACGGCCGCGGCGATGTCCGCATCCTCACGCGGCAGCAGCTGCCCTGCCGACTGCACAATCGTTACCTCGCTGCCGAAACGGCGAAACATCTGCGCAAACTCCACTCCGATGTAACCACCGCCCAGCACCAGCAGGTGCTGCGGCACAGCGTCCAGCTCCATCACGGAGACGTTGTCGAGCAGCGGTACCGAATCCAACCCAGCGACAACCGGGACCGCACTGCGCGCGCCCGTATTGATGAAGATCCTCTCCGCTGTGAAGGTGCGGTCTCCACCCGCGTTCAAATCGACTGTCACCTGCCGCTCACCCGAGAAGCGCGCTGTGCCAAACAGCAGCTCGAGGTTGGCTGCGTGCAGCAGCCGCTTTGCGCCGCGATCCCGAAAGTCCGCCACCACGGCGTCCTTGCGTGCGCGAATCTCCTGCATGTTCACGGTAATCGCGCCGGCATGCACACCGTAGTCGGCACGCCGCCGGCCCATCCAGGC
>CAYQYM010000229.1:0-4551 GCA_964421715.1 uncultured Acidipila sp. | reverse complement strand
ATACTTTGTGGCGGAACAGACCTTCGTTGCAGCTGACAGCAACCTGCGGCTGGATGCGTTTGAAAACTATATGCGCGGGCTGGTGGAAGATGCCGCAGGTGAGCGCATCCGGCATCTGCAGACGGCGCTTCGCATTGACCCCGGCTACGCGCCCGCGCGGCTGGCACTGGGCAAGGCCTATTTCAGCGACCAGCAATATGAGCAGGCTGCCAACGAGCTGGGCCGCCTGCCACGCACCGATCCGCATGCGCTTGAAGCCGACTTCTATCGTGGGCTCTCGTTCTTTTACACGGGCAGCTATCTCAAGGCGGAGGACGCGTTTGCTTTCGTAACAATGCGGCTACCTCTTCCGGAGGTGGTGAACAACGAAGCCGTGGCCGCAAGCCGCCGCGGCAAGGATGCGGTTGCGCTCTTTCAGCAGGCCGCGGTCTCTGACGCAAAGGATGCCGACTACCATTTCAACCTGGCCGTCGCGCTCAGCCATCGGGGAGACCTGCAAGGCGCACGCCGTGAACTGGAACAGGAGTTGAAGCTGCGCCCGAACGACACCGAGGCGCAGGCCTTTGCTGTGCAGCTTGCCGGCGCCAGCGCTGTGGCCGTGAAGTCGGTGGCCGAGAACAGCGCCGAGCAGGGCGGCCCGCTCGAGCGCATCAAGCGCAACTATAACGAGGCAGGCTTCCGGCAGGCTGCCTTCGAACTGGAACAGATGCAGGCCATGCGCCTGGCCGCCCTCACACCTGCAGAGCAGGCTGCGGCGCTCATCAAAGATGGAACACAGTTTCTGAACCGCGGCCTGCTGCTTGAGGCCGAACGCGAATTTCAGCAGGCGCTTGCGCTCGATGCGCAGTCCGCAGCCGCGCACGCCGGGCTGGCCCAGGTGCGCGAACGCACCGGCGATGCAGACGCTGCTCGCGACGAGGCCCGCCGTTCTCTCGCCCTCGCGCCAAATGTGCCCGCGCATCTAGTGCTGGCCCGCCTGGAACTGGCTTCAAACAAACTGCATCAGGCGGCCGACGAGGTGTCAGCCGCTTTACGGATTGAACCGGCAAACGCTAACGCGCGCGGCATGCGGCAGGCCCTGGAGTCGCGCGGCCAGCAACTGCCATGAACGGCTACGGCGTGCGGCGCGCGTTTATTCATCAAGCCCGCACTTTAGGATTTGTGCTTGCAGTGGTTACATTCTGCCTTGCACCGCAGGCCGGCGCCGGCGCGGATTCCTCCGCACAGCCGACTGTCGCCGTCGCTTCATTCAAGGACACAGTACAGCCCGTAAGCCAGGGCTACCTTGATCGCGCGCTCGACTCCGCCGCCGCGATGCACGCCTCCGCGCTGCTGGTAGAGCTCGACACACCGGGGGGCCTGCTGGACACGACGCGCGCCATAGTCCACAGTATTCTTGCCTCCCCCATACCGGTGATCGTCTACGTGGCTCCGGCAGGCGCGCGCGCAGGCTCGGCCGGCTTTTTCCTGCTGGAGTCGGCGGATGTAGCCGCGATGGCACCCGGCACGAACGCCGGTGCGGCTCACCCTGTCGTGGAGGGCGCGAAGCTCGACCCAGTCATGAAGCAGAAGATCAAGAATGACGCAACGGCGTTTCTGCGCTCCTACGCCACGGCGCGCGGCCGCAACGCCGAGGCTGCAAGCCAGGCCGTGCTCGAGTCCAAGAGCTACACCGAGCAGGAGGCCCTCAACCTGCATCTGATCGACCTCGTCGCGACCAGTGAGTCCGCACTGCTGAACCAGTTGAATGGCCGCGAAATCACCCGCTTCGACGGTTCGAAGACCCGCCTCAACACACGCGATGCGCGCCTTGTTCCTATCAGGCTTACGGTGCGCGAACAGGTGCTCGACCGGCTCGTCGATCCGAACCTCGCACTGCTTGCGTTTGCCGCCGGTGCGCTGCTCATCTACCTGGAGTTCAACATTCCGGGCACGATCATTCCCGGTGCGCTGGGCACGCTGCTGCTGCTGCTCTCGCTGTTCGCGCTCAACCTGCTGCCCATCCGCTACACGGCCGTGCTGCTGCTCGCGGGTGCGCTCGTGCTGCTGGTGCTTGAGGCCAAATTTGCCAGTCACGGAGTGCTCGCCGCAGCCGGTGTCGTCTCGCTGGTGGCGGGTTCGCTGACGCTCGTGGCTGCTCCGGTGCCCGAGATGCGCGTGCGTCCGGCCACGGCCATCAGCACAGGGTTGGCCTTCGGTGTCATTACGGTTGTGCTGGTGCGGATCGCGCTGAGGGCGCGCCGCAACAAGAGCCTGATGGGAGCAGGCGCCATGGTGGGCGCTCTCGGCCGCGTGCAGGTCTCGCTCACGCCAGCCGGCCTGCTGTATGCCGGTCAGGTGTTTGTGCGCGGAGAGCTCTGGGAGGCGCGGGCTGCCGAACCCATCCCGGCAGGTGCGCCGGTACGCGTGCTCGCAGTCGAGGGGCTTACGTTGGTGGTGGAACGCGCGCCTGCAGCACTCGCTCGCTGATCGCGATCAGTCGCGTACCTCGAGCAGCTTGCGCTCGGAGGGGGCTACCACGCCAGGCTGAACGCGCTGCACAGTAAACCGCAGCCGGCTTCCCTTCCCGATTGTGCTCTCGGCCCAGATGCGACCCCCGTGCTGACGGACGATGCTGCGGCAGATGGCCAGCCCAAGCCCGGTGCCGCCCATCTGGCGCGAGTCAGACGCATCCACCTGCTGGAAGCGTTCGAAGATGGTCTCCAGCATCTCCGGTGGAATGCCGCGCCCCTGGTCCTCTACCTCGAAGATGGCCTCGCGCTCGTTCAGCGCGCGCGCGCGCAGGCAGATTTCTGTGCCTGCCGGGGAAAATTTGACCGCATTGCCGATCAGGTTCGTCAGCGTCTGCAGAATCCGCTCCGGATCGACCCATAGCCGCACCGGCTCGGCCTCGATGCGGAACTGAATGCTCGCCTCCCCAGCGGTAGACTGCATCAGATCCGTGGCGCGGCGCAGCAGGTCCAGCGCATTCGTATCGCTCCACAGCATCTGCATGCGGCCGCTGTGCACGCGTTCAAAATCGAGGATGTCATTGACCAGGCGCACGAGCCGGTCGCAGTTGCCGATGGCAACGTGCAGCATCTGCTCCATCTTCTCCGGGCGATTGTCCAGCACTCCGCCGGTGATGAGCCCCAGGGCCGCGCGCAGCGAGGTAAGCGGCGTGCGCAGTTCGTGGCTCACCGTGGAGATAAACTCATCCTTCATGCGATCCAGCCGTCGCCGCTCCGTAACATCCTGGAAGGCGACGACGGTGCCCGTCGTCGCGCCATTCACGATCAGCGGACAGGCCACATACTCTACCGGCACCGGTGTGCCGTCCTTGCACCAGAAGACCTCGTCCAGCACGCGCACAGGGCCTGCCTGCTTCTGTGCGCCGACGATCGGACACTCCTGCCACGGATAAATGGAACCGTCTGCGCGTTTGTGATGCACGAGGTGGTGCAAACGGTCGCCTTCAAGCTCTGCGGTGGTGTAGCCAAGCATCTTTGCTGCTATCTGGTTCACAAAGATGATGCGCCCCTGCTGGTCCACGCCGAAGATGCCGTCTCCGACGGATTCCAGGATGGACTCGCGCTGGAGGGTGAGCCCGTGCAGCTTTGCTTCGGCCTCGGTCTTCTCCGTCACATCGATACCGTGGCCCAGCACAAAGGGCTCTTCGCCATCCACCAGCATCAGCTTATTGCGATAGGCGATTACGCGTGTTCCCCCGGTGCGGTGCTGCAAGTAGAGCCGTCCCTGGTGCTCGCCCTTCTGGCTCAGGGCACGGGCGTAGTCCGCCCAGCCCTCGCGTCGCTCCACGGGCACCATCTCGGCAATGTGCCGACCTACGAGCTCGTGCGGCTCATAGCCGAGGCTTAGCGCCGCGTGCTTGTTGATTGAGAGCAGCCGGCCCTCGAGGTCGTGAGTGCAGACCATCCCCAGCGAGCCCTCCACCAGTTGACGGTAGCGAGCCTCGCTGCCGCGCAGCGCCAGCTCGGCGTCGCGCTCACGCGTAACGTCCACACCGGTGGCGATGACGAAGTTGACCTCGCCCATCGAATCGGTGAGCGGAGTCGCCGTCCATGAGATCAGGTGCCGTCGGCCATCGCGCGAGAGCCACTGCGACTCGTGACTCTTTCCCAGCGCGCCGCGGCGGGCCTGTTCAAAGAGCATGAAGACCCGCTCGCGATCCTCCGGGGGCAGCAGCTCTTCCGGTACCGAGCGCCCCACCAGTTCGGCGAACGAGTAGCCGAAAAGCCGCTCGCAGGCGCGGTTGAAGCGAACGATGCGGCCCGCCGTGTCCACCACGACGACCAGGGCGCTTACCGTATCGAGTACGGCAGCGACAAAATTGCGCTCGACCGTGAGCGCGTGTTCCATCCGCTGGCGGGCGCGGGCGCCACGCTCCTGCAGGCGAGCGCGGCTGTAGAGCTCGAGCCGCGTCATGACCTGCCTCCCCAGCGCCTCAAGCTGCGCAGGTGCGACACCGTCAAAGGCACAGGGCTGCGGCGAAAGCACGGCCAGCGTGCCCAGCACCTCACCGCCAGGGGCGACCAGCGGCACTCCCAGGTA
>CAYQYM010000228.1:0-4567 GCA_964421715.1 uncultured Acidipila sp. | reverse complement strand
TCTTCCCTCTGCGAAACAGCAGTCACCATTCCATAATGATAACGGCAGGCCGGGCAAGCCTCCGGTTGCTGGCTGGCCCTGCCCGTTACGTCAGCCGGACGGCCTGGTGTCCGTGATCAGGCCCGGCACTCCCTACCAGGCTCGGTAAATCCGCGCGCCGTAGTAGTTATAGGGATAACCATAAGGGTAAGGCGTCATGTACACCGGGTGGGGCCGCAGCACCCGGCGCGGCGGACCTTCCTGCGGCTGCGACGCAGCAAGCCGTTGTGCCTCTTCATAGGACACAGGCTGTACCGCGACCGGCGCAGAGAGATGGAAGAATAGCGGCGTCTCCGGTGGAAGCACCATCCGCGGCCCCTGCGACAGTCCCGAAGCCGTGGCACCCGTGGCGCCTCCAGCTACAGCGCCGACCGCCGCACCCGCACCGCCACCGGCCATGGCGCCAATCACGGCTCCAATCGCCGCACCGCCGGCCGTGTTGGTCGCCGTATAGCCTGACTTGCTCGGCCCCTGGCTTGACCACACATCACTGGAGATGGGGTAACTGTGCCCCTCCAGGTTGAGCGCGGTAAGCTGCAGCGCCAGCTGCGGACTGCCACCGAAGGCCCCTGCCGGCCTTGCCTCCACCACGCGGCCCTCAAGCACCGCCCCGCGTGGAATGGCGATGACTCCATTCGCAAAGACATCGCCCGTCGCGGTGACCTGGAACATCGCGCCGGCCTGCAGTGACCGCGTATCCAGCGGCTCACTGGTCAGCACCCGGAGCAGCGTACCGGCAGGAATCTCTACCGGGCCGGCCGCGTTTTGTCGACGGGCGAGTGCGCCCCCATCGGGATACGTTCTAGGCGGGTAGCCTTCACCCTGATCGGGATAGCTTTCACCTTGCGGATCCGGGTAATGCTGGCCTGGCCTCGGCGGCATATACGGAGCACGGGCCTGCTCGCCGGCCCGCGCCGGGGGCGGAGGAGGCATCTGCGGTGCGCCTGCGTCTGCACCCGCCGAACCCTGCAGCGGACCCATAGCGGCACCGGCTCTCTGCGCGGCGGCCGGATCCCCCACCACCAGGTTGTCCTCAACCGAGCGCACACCGGCCACATGGCTGGCCGCCTGTTCCGCTGCCTGCTTGGCGGCCTCGCTATTCACCGTCCCGGAGAGCGTGACCTCTCCATCGATGGTTGCTGCCGTGATCGACTGACCCCGCAGCACCGGATCATGCATTAGCGCATAGGCCACACTCGACTGAATGTCAGCATCGGAGGCTGGCGCCTGTGCCCATAAGGCAGCTCCGCTCGGCGCGGCAAAACCCAGGGCAGCGGCAAGAATAATCGATAGACTAGTTTTGTCTCTCATTTAGGACAACTCCTGCTGCGGCAGATCCGTAGGTAAACTCCTCTAGTTGAGGCGGCTCCCTCGGCATGTAGACCCACTGCTCTAGACGGACCCCAGACCCGGACCGTCAACCCGGACCGTCAACCTTTTATACCCCTCCCGCCGCGTTAAGTTGCGCCCGCCGTCCTACATCCTGCAAGCAGAATAGCCCACCCGCAGCCGTTCCCTTCTGCTCACCCGGCGTGGCTACTTCCTGTTGGCCGCCAGGTAGCGCCGGATCAGGGCATTCGTGGAGCTGTCGTGTTTCGGCTCACTCCTGCCTTCAAGCTCGCCGATGATCCGCTTTGCCAGCACCTTGCCGAGTTCCACACCCCACTGATCGAACGAGTCGATCTGCCAGATCACGCCTTGCGTAAACACGCTGTGCTCATAAAGCGCCACCAGCTTGCCCAGCGTCTCCGGCGTCAGCTTGTCCAGCAGCAGTGTATTGGAGGGCCGGTTGCCCTCGAATACGCGGTGCGGCACCAGCCAGTCCGGCGTGCCCTCGGTCTTCACCTCTTCCGCCGTCTTGCCAAAAGCCAGCGCCTCAGTCTGCGCAAACACGTTCGCCATCAACAGGTCGTGGTGGTTGCCCAGCGGATTCAGCGTCCTCTCAAAGCCGATAAAGTCGCAGGGGATCAGCTTCGTGCCCTGATGAATGAGCTGGTAGAACGAGTGCTGCCCGTTGGTGCCGGGCTCGCCCCAGAAGATCTGCCCCGTCTGGTAGTCCACTACCTGGCCACTCAAGGTCACATGCTTGCCATTGCTCTCCATGGTCAGCTGCTGCAGGTACGCAGGAAACCGCTTCAGGTACTGGTCATAAGGCAGCACCGCCACCGTCTGCGCGCCAAAGAAGTCGTTGTACCAGACACCCAGCAGCCCCATCAGAACCGGCAGATTTTTGGCAAACGGAGCCGTCCGGAAGTGCTCATCCATGGCGTGAAACCCGGCCAGCATCGCGCGGAATTCCTCCGGGCCGATGGCCAGCATCGTCGAGAGTCCAATGGCCGAGTCCATGGAATAGCGGCCGCCCACCCAGTCCCAGAAACCGAACATGTTGGCCGTGTCGATGCCAAACTTTGTCACCTCGGCCGCGTTGGTAGAGACCGCGACGAAGTGCTTCGCCACAGCCTTCGGGTCCTTGAGCCTGGACAGGCTCCACTCCCGCGCAGTCTGCGCATTCGTCATCGTTTCAAGCGTTGTAAAGGTCTTCGACGAGACGATGAACAGCGTCTCCTCGGGATCGAGATCGCGTGTCGCCTCGGCGAAGTCCGTCCCGTCCACGTTTGAGACAAAGCGGAAGATGAGGTCGCGCTGGCTGTAGTGGCGCAGTGCCTCGTAAGCCATCACCGGGCCCAGGTCAGATCCGCCGATGCCGATGTTCACAACGTTGCGAATGCGCTTGCCGGTGAAGCCCTTCCACTCGCCTGAGCGCACCCGGTTCGCAAAGCCTGCCATCCGGTCCAGTACCTCGTGTACGCCCGGCACCACGTCTTCGCCATCCACCAGGATCTTTTTGTTCCGCGGGGCGCGCAGCGCGGTGTGCAGCACCGCGCGTTTCTCCGTGATGTTGATCTTCTCGCCTGAGAACATCGCATCGATGCGCGCGCGCAGTCCACTTTCCTCTGCCAGGGCAAGCAGCAGCTTCAGCGTCTCGTCCGTCACCCGATTTTTCGAGTAGTCCAGGTAGATGCCTTCAGCTTCCACCGCCAGACGGGTTCCGCGCGACGGGTCCTCATCAAAAAGCTGCCGCAGCCTCAAGTTGCGCACGGACTCATAGTGGGAGGCGAGCGCCTTCCAGGAGGTGAGCTGGGTAAGGGGCATGGCTGTGCTCATCAGTCTCTGCTCATTTCCCGCGCAGGCGCGGAGAAGGGGATCGGTTCTCAAACGGCTTAGATTCTCAAACGTCCGCAAAGGTGGCGTTTAACGTCGCTTGTGGTGCACGTCCGTGCTGGCGCAGGCATGGTCGCGAAGCCGGTGCTGCGCAGCCGTGTGCAGCATCTCAGGACCTACTTCTCAAGAGCAAACCGCCGCGCCGCCTCCAGCAGCTTGTTCACGGACTCTACCGAGCACGATTCGCAGTAGATGCGCATCAACGGCTCGGTGCCCGAGGCCCGCAGCAGCAGCCACGTCTCCGCCGCGTTCGGCTTCGTCTTCGCCTCAGGGTTTTCGAGGAAGAACTTGGTGCCATCCAGCGTCTCCACTCGCAGCACCGGCATCCCCGCGAACTCGCTCACCCCTGCTCGCGCCCGCGCAATGGCGGCGTTCTTGACCTCGTCCGGGATATGCAGGTCGATGCGGCCATACTGGTGCTCGCCATACTCGGCCTGGAGCCGCGCCACCAGCTCGCCCAGCGTCGCCTGCTCCTCGGCCATCACGTTGGCCAGCAGCAGCGAGTTCAGCAGCCCGTCGCGCTCCGGCAGATGCCGGCTAATGCCGATGCCGCCCGACTCCTCGCCGCCGATGAGAATGTTCTGCTCCAGCATCAGGTCGCACACATACTTGAACCCGATGCCGTGCTCATGGAGCCGGCGGCCGTATTTCGCGCAAATGCGATCCAGCATCTTGGTCGTGTTGAAGGCGCGCGTTACGTCTCCGGGCCAGCCCTTGCGCTTCAGCAGCCACTCGAGCAGCACGGCAAAGATCTTGTGCGCGTCCACCAGCCGCCCATGCTCGTCCACAGCCCCAATGCGGTCCGCGTCCCCGTCTGTTGCAAAGCCGGAGTCGCACCGGTGGCGGACCACAGTCTCACCCAGGGCACGGATGTGCGGCTCGATCGGTTCCGGGTTAATGCCCGGAAAGAGCGGGTCGTGCTGGGCGCGAATCTCGACGTAATCCACCTCGATGCGGTCGAAGATGCCGGCAAGTATGCCCCGGCCCGCGCCATACATGCAGTCGATCGCAAACCTGCGTCCCGAGCGGCGGATTGCGTCCAGATCGACAAACTTCTCGATCGCCTCGACGTAGGGGGAAAGAAAATCCGTCTCCTCCACGGCGGCTGGCGATGCGGCCCGCGGCAGGGGTTCACCCAGCTTTGATTCAATCTCGGCGATGATCGATGGCTTGCCAGAACCGCCATACCAGGCCTTGTACTTCACGCCGTTCCACTGCGCAGGATTGTGGCTGGAGGTGATCATCACGCCGCCTGCCGCGCCCAGCGCGCGCACCGCGTAAGAGAGCGCCGGGGTCGGCGTAATCC
>CAYQYM010000227.1:0-4634 GCA_964421715.1 uncultured Acidipila sp. | reverse complement strand
GCGCCGCCGCACATACAGCGCGCCTACGCCCTTTGGCCCATAAATCTTGTGGCCTGAGAGCGACGGCAGGTCGAGGTTCATCGCGTTGACGTCGACTGGGATCTTGCCCGCGGGCTGCACCGCGTCCGTGGGGAAGATGACGCCGCGCTCACGGCAGAGCTTGCCGATCTCGGCGATGGGCTGAATCACGCCGATTTCATTGTTGGCCGCCATGATCGAGACCAGGATCGTCTTATCGCCGATGGCCCGCTTCAGGTCTTCAAGGTCAATCAGCCCATCGGCCTTCACCGGCAGGTAGGTCACCCGGTAGCCGGACTTCTCCAGCCGCTTGCATGTATCCAGTACCGCCTTGTGCTCGGTCACCTCGGTGATGATGTGATTGCCGCGCTCGCGGTACATCTCCGCCACGCCCTTGATGGCCAGGTTGTTCGACTCGGTCGCGCCCGAGGTGAAGATGATCTCCTTGGCTGTCGCGCCAATCAGCTTTGCAATCTGCTCCCGCGCCGTCTCCACCGCCTGCTCCGCCTCCCAGCCATAGGAGTGGTTGCGGCTTGCGGCGTTGCCGAACTTGCCCGTCAGAAACGGCATCATCGCGTCCAGCACCCGCGGGTCCAGCGGGCTGGTCGCATGGTTATCCATGTAGATCGGCAGCTCTACGCCTGCCGGGACTGCAACATTGGTGGCCACGGTGCTCATCTCTTTTGCCTCTCCTGCCTCGTTAAACCTGTATCGAAACCAGCGTCTCACGCGCTCTCTGCCCAGGCCCGTGGTCTGAGCCCTGCTCCACGAGGTCTGCGATGCGGATGGCCTTCAGCACATCCGTAATGCTCTGGTTCACCCTTGCCAATGGTTCTTTGATGGTACAGCTATCCGTCAGGTCGCACTCTCCCGTGCCGGTCACGCATGATGTGATGAACAGAGGACCATCGATGGCGCGAATCACCTCGAAAGCCGTGATCTGCCGCGCGTCCCGCGACAGCGCGTAGCCGCCGTTCATCCCGGCATGCGAACGCACTAGCCCCTCCTTCGCCAGCCGCTGCAGGATCTTCGCCAGCAGCTGCGAGGGAATGTGATACGCCTCTGCCACATCCTTCGCGCTGATGGCGCCCACACCAGGGTCAGCATTCTCGGCCAGGTACTTGAGCGCCATCAGCGCGTAATCGGCTTTCTTGGTCAGCCTCAGCATAGGTCGGGCTCCGCCCTCACCTTTAGTGTACGACCCTGTTGGTCCGCATACAATGCCACCTCGCCCGGCGCCTGCTGAAAGCCTCTATTTTCCAGTTTGACAATGGCAAGGGCATAGCTAAAATCGAGCGCATATTGCTCTGGATACGCCCCGAATACCCATGGAAATGACCTGCAAACATCCCAAGGTGCGCGTGGTAGCACGCGAAGAGGACGCTGAGTACGTAGAGTGCCAGGAATGCGGGGAGGTCTTTGACTCCGGCGAGTTCCAGGACATGGAGATAGAAGAGAGCGAAGGAGAAGACAAGGATGACGAGGTTTAGACGCCAGTCCCGGCGCGGGGCTACGCTACGCGGGCCTGTCCCTCGGCGTGCCGCTCTGGCTCGCTGGCCGCGGCCTTCTGCGTGTAAATTGTGAGCTGCATCCGCGCGATGTCAAAGGCCTTCGTCTCGATCAAGCTCTTCGTGCAGTGGCAGAGCTCGGTCAGCTTCAGGTGCGCCTCGCGGCTAAGTTCCAGCCCGGAAGCAATCAGCACCGCATAAATCTCCACGCAGCTTGCCCGCGCAAACTCAAAGCAGATGTCCGCGCTCTCCTCGCCGCATACGCCGCGCGTCAGCACCCATCCGCCGCAGGCCACCAGCGCCCCCGTCATAAAGCGAATCAGCCGCTGCGGCTCGTCCGCGCTCTGCGCGGTCAGCCTCATATCCCATTCCAGAAGATCTACGTCATCTCGCACAACCAGTAAATCGGACACGGGGGGCTATTCCTTCGCGGTACTTCGGTGCCATGAGTACGCGCAAAATCCAGCGCCGGATGCATCCCTTCCGCTGTCCTGTTTTCGTGCGATTACCCGGCCTCTCCGGCCACCTGCTACCATCCCGCTTATGTTTCGAAAAGCTGCCCCGGCTGCCCTGGTTTTCCTCGCGACACTCCCCGTCTCCATCCTGCCGCTGCTGGCCCAAGCCACGCCATCGGCAGCTGCCGCAAACCCGTCTGCCAGCCCCGCTGTCGATGCCCGCATCACGCAGGTGATCAGCGCACTCAGCCAGGCGCGCCACGTTTACGGCACCGCGCTCTCTCCCGATGGCAAGTGGCTGGCATGGGCCGGGCCGGACGGCATCCAGGTTGCCGCCTTTGACGCAGCCTCTGCAAAAGCCGCGCCACCGCGCCACATCACTGCCTGTGAAAAGAACGCACGCGGCCAGGAGGGCGGCCTTGCCTGGTCGCCGGACTCGCGTCGGCTTGCCTTTTTCAGCGACTGCGGGGCCGGCCGCCAGCAGGCCGTCTACGTTACACTAGCCGCCGCCAGCGCCCCACCTCGCCAGCTTGCCGCCCTGCACGGCTTTGCCGAAGGCCTCACCTGGGCGCCCGACGGCGCACACCTCGGCTTTCTCTACGTGGAAGGCGCCACCCGGCCCTCGGGCGCGCTCGCCGCCATGAAGCCTCCGGCTGGGGTCATCGGCGTCGAAGGCCTCGAGGTCCAGCGCGTCGCCGAAGTCGACGCCGCCACGGGCCAGCTGCGGCAGCTCACCCCCGCCGGCCTGCACGTCTACGAATTCGACTGGTCCCCGGACGCGAAGCAGCTTGCCTTTGTCGCCGCGCCTCCGCCGGGTGAGAACAACTGGTGGGTCGCGCAGCTTTACACCCAGCCAGCCTCGGCAGCGGCCGCACCTGCATCCATCGTCAATCCGTCCGAGACGCCCGGCCCGCTGCACGGCCTGCAGATCGCCGTCCCGCGCTGGTTGCCAGACGGAGCCGCCATTGCCTTTATCGGCGGCCTCATGTCAGACCAGGGTGCCACGGGCGGCGACCTTTATCTCATCTCCGCCACCGGCGGCCAGCCCCGCCCCCTCACCATGGGATCCAAGCGCACCGTCTCCTGGCTTGCCTTTGAGCCCTCCGGCTCGCTCGTCATCTCTGAAATCGACGGAGGGCAGGTCTCTGTCCGCGAGCTGCCCGCCACAGGCGGCAGCAGCCGCGAGCTCTTCCGCCAGGCTGCCTCACTCGGCGATGGCCGCCTTGAGCTCAGCCTCTCCTTCTCCAGGGACTTTTCCACCGTTGCGTATGAGAGCAGCAGCTTTTCCGCGCCACCCGAGGTCTACGCAGGCGGGGTAAAGCAGCCGCAGCAGGTCACCCACTTCAACGATGGGCTGAAGCCAGCCTGGGGCAAGGCCGAGTCTGTCGAGTGGCAGAACGATGGCTTTACTGTCCAGGGCTGGCTGCTCTACCCGGCAGATTACGACCCGTCACGCAAGTACCCCATGATCGTTCTCGTCCACGGCGGCCCATCCAGCGCCGTGCTGCCCCGCTGGCCCGGTGTCGGCTTTGGCGGCGCGCCCTTTTCCGCCCTTGGCTACTTCGTCTTCATGCCCAATCCGCGCGGCAGCTACGGCCAGGGCGAGACCTTTACCCAGGCCAACCGCAAGGACTTCGGCTACGGCGACCTGCGCGACATTCTCGCCGGCGTCGACGCAATCGAAAGGAACCATCCGGTGGACGACCACCGCCTTGGGCTCACCGGCTGGAGCTACGGCGGTTTCATGACCATGTTCGCCGTAACCCAGACCCAGCGCTTCCACGCCGCCGTCGCCGGTGCCGGCATCTCCAACTGGCAGAGCTACTACGGGGAGAACTCCATCGACCAGTGGATGACTCCCTTCTTCGGGGCTTCGGTCTACGATGACCCGGCCGTCTACGCCAGGAGCTCGGCAATCAACTTCATCCAGCACGTGAAGACGCCCACCCTCATTGTCGTGGGCGACCGCGACGGGGAGTGCCCGGCCCCGCAGTCCTTCGAGTTCTGGCACGCGCTCAGGGCCGAGCACGTGCCCACCGAACTGGTTGTCTATCCCAACGAAGGCCATGGCTTCGTCTCTCCTGAACATCGCCGCGACGTCCTGGAGCGATCCCTGGCCTGGTTCGACCGCTACTTGCACTGACCTCCCAGGGCGTAGAGCGGTTCGACCGGTAAGCAATCCTCCAGGCGTGCTGCCGTGGGTGTCCTTCGGCGTGCTGCCTGCGTCCGATGGATTGACAGTTCCGCCGTTCCCCTCACACGCGGGGCGGAAACGGGTTCCGTCGATGCAACTCCGTGGCGCTGTCTGCGTCCGCACCCTACGGGGTCAGGCTAGTCCTTGACCCGCACCTTTGGCTCTACTGACATGCCAGGCCGCAGAAGGTGGTCCGAGTTCTGGCTGGGGTTCACGAGGTCGATGCGCACAGGCAGACGCTGCACTACCTTGACGTAGTTGCCGGTCGCGTTCTCCGGCGGAAAGAGGCTCAGCACGGAACCGGTTGCACCGCCGATCTGCGTGACCCTGCCGTCGTATTTGAGTCCGCCGTAAGCATCGACACTGATGGTCACCCGCTGGCCCTGACGCCTGTGCTCAAGCTGCGTTTCTTTGCAGTTTGCCGTGATCCAGACATCGTCCAGCGAGACCAGCGTAATC
>CAYQYM010000226.1:0-4642 GCA_964421715.1 uncultured Acidipila sp. | reverse complement strand
CCTCAAGGCTGGGCAGCTCAACGCCGATGTTCAAGGGCGTCCTGTGGCGCAGAAAGGTCTCCTCCACGCGGCGCCGCAGCGGAGACGCTACATTGTGTGCGATAAAGGTTTGCTTGCCCAGATCGCGGAGCGACACACGCCTCTGCCGCGCCAATGTGTGCCTCGGGTCCACGATGAAGGCGATGTCATCGGTGTACACGATCAGCGAGCGCAGGTCTTCGCTCTCGGGCCGGAAGGAGATGACGCCCACCTCCACTGCGCGTCGCAGCAGCTCGTCCTGGATGCGGCTTGCCAGCATCCGCTGAACCACAATCTCAACCTTCGGATGCTCGCGGCGGAAGCGGTCGAGCACCGGCAGCAGGTAAAGGCAGGTGTATTCGTTTGCCGCCAGCGTTAGGTGCCCGCGCTCGAGCGACCGCAGCTGCTCCACGGCGCGCTGGGCCTCATCGCGAAGCGCCAGCAGGCGCGCTGCATAGCCTTGCAGGATATCTCCGGCGGGCGTTGGTGTGCCATCGCGGCTGGCTCGCTCCAGCAGTTGCTCGCCCAGCTCCTCTTCGAGCTTGCGCACTGCCTGGCTCACGGCCGGCTGCGTGCGCCTGAGCCGGGCCGCCGCGCGGGAAAAACTGCGCTCCTCTACCACGGTCAGGAAGGTTTCAAGCTGCGAGATGTCCAACGCTGCGGCCTCCTCGATAAGGATAAGCAGAACTTATCAGAACTGCTAGTACAATCAATTTGAGTTATGGCGCCTGTTCTGGCAGACTAGGTTTATCGCCAGGCTGTGTCGTCTCCTCACCACGTCAGCCTGCGGCAAGACAGGCAGGTCCAGAGCTATGAGCGGACAAGCATTGCGATTTTTCGACACGACCCTGCGCGACGGCGAGCAGAGCCCCGGCTGCAGCATGACGCAGCCAGAGAAGCTGGCGCTGGCACACGCGCTCGCCGAGCTCGGTGTCGATGTGCTGGAGGCCGGGTTCGCCATCGCTTCGGACGGAGACTTTGCCGCCGTGCGCGCCATTGCGGAGCAGGTGCGCGGACCGCGCATCACCTCGCTTGCCCGTGCGCGCCGCGAAGACATCGAGCGCGCGGCCAGGGCGCTCGAACCCGCATCGCGTTCGCGCATCCACGTCTTTTTGGCCAGCTCTGATATCCACCTCGAGCACAAGCTCAGGATCACTCGCGAGCAGGCGCTCGAACAGGCCGCGGCTATGGTTGCCCTGGCGCGGAACTACGCCGAGGACGTGGAGTTTTCTCCGGAAGACGCGACGCGCACGGGCCATGACTTTCTCTGTCAGTTCGTAAGCGCAGCCATCGACGCCGGCGCAACGACGATCAATCTTCCGGATACAGTCGGCTACGCGGTACCGGAGGAGTACGCAGCGATGTTCCGCGTCATCCGCGAGCGCGTGCCGGCCTCTGAGAACGTGACGCTCTCAACCCATTGCCACGACGACCTGGGCCTGGCCACGGCAAACACGCTGGCCGCGATTCAAGCAGGTGCCCGCCAGGTGGAGTGCACCATCAACGGCATTGGCGAGCGCGCCGGCAATGCCGCACTGGAAGAGGTGGCCGCCGCGCTGCGCGTGCGCGCCGACCGCATCGCCGTGGAGCACGGCCTCAGGATGGAGAAGCTCTACCCGGTGAGCCGGCTGCTGGCAGAGACCATCAGCTTTGGCCCTGCGCCGAACAAGGCCATCGTCGGCGCCAACGCCTTTGCGCACGAGGCGGGCATTCACCAGCACGGCGTGCTCTCAAACCCGCTGACCTACGAAATCATGACGCCAGGGTCGGTCGGTGTGCCGGCAAACCGCATGGTGCTGGGCAAGCACAGCGGCCGCCACGCGCTGCGCTCGCGCCTTACCGCGCTCGGCTACCGGCTCGCTGCCGATGACCTGGAGACGGCGTATCGCGCCTTCACCGACCTGGCAGACCGCAAGAAGTCCATATATGACCAGGACCTTATCAACCTGGTCGCGCATCATGAGCGCCATCACGATCTCATTTCCCAGTAAGCAGACGGAGACCCCGCGATGAAGTTGAAGGTGTTGGTAGTGGCAGGCGATGGCATCGGCCCCGAGGTAACGTGCGAGGCGGTGCGCATCCTGCGCTCGGTGGCAGAGCTTGGCGGCCACGACTTCCAGTTCTCCGAGGCGCCGATCGGTGGCACTGCCATTGACCAGCACGGCTGCCCGCTGCCCAAGGCGACGCTTGAGGCTGCGCTGGCCAGCGATGCGGTGCTGCTTGGAGCGGTGGGCGGCAACCAGTGGAACGCGCTCACGCCGGACAAGCGCCCCGAGGCCGGCCTGCTGCAGCTGCGGCAGGCGCTGGGCGGCTTCGCTAACCTCCGCCCCTCGTTTGCCTACCCGGCGCTGGCGGAGAACTCGCCGCTGCGGCCCGAGGTGGTAAACGGCGCTGACATTCTCTTCGTCCGCGAACTGCTGGGCGGACTTTACTTCGGTGCGCCGCGCGCGTGGGACCGCCAAAAAAACGAGGCGTGGAACACGATGCGATACACGCGCGAGGAGGTGGTGCGTGTAGCGCGCGTGGCCTTTGATCTGGCCTCAAAGCGTCGCAAAAAACTTACCTCCGTGGACAAGGCCAATGTGCTCGAGGTCTCGCAGCTCTGGCGGTCAACTGTCAACGAACTTGCGCCGCAATACCCAGACGTAACGGTTGATCACCAGTATGTAGACGCGTGCGCGATGCACCTGATGAACACGCCGCGCAACTTTGACGTTGTACTGACGGAAAATCTCTTCGGCGACATCCTCTCCGACGAGGCGGCCGTCATCACCGGTTCGCTCGGCATGCTGCCCTCGGCCACGGTAGGCGGCGCAGTCAACCTGTATGAGCCTGTGCACGGCTCTGCTCCGGATATTGCGGGCAGGGGAATCGCTAATCCGCTGGGCGCCATTCTCACCGCAGCCATGCTGCTGCGCCACTCCGCCGGGCTTGAGCAGGATGCCCTCGCGGTGGAGTCGGCAGTGCGCAAGGTGCTTAAGCAGGGCCACCGCACAGCAGATCTGGCGCGTGGCGGCGAGAAAGCGCACGTACTTTCTACCGAGGCCATGGGCCGCCTGGTTCACCAGGCGCTCAACGAGATCATCGACCGCAGCCAGGCCATGCACGCTGTGTAGTCAATTTCCGCCGAGCGGTTTGCCGGGAGAAGCAAATGTCCGCACCAAAGACGCTGTTTGAAAAGGTATGGGAGCAGCACGTGGTTGCCGAGCCGGAGGGCGAGCCTGCACTTCTCTACATCGACCTGCACCTTGTGCACGAGGTCACCTCGCCGCAGGCCTTCGAGGGACTGCGGCTGGCCGGCCGCAGGCTGCGCCGGCCTGACCGCACGGTGGCCACGGTAGACCACAACGTTCCAACGACGGCCAACCGCCTCATCATCGAGGACGCCGTAGCCGCGAGGCAGATCGATACGCTGCGCCGCAATTGCGCCGACTTCGGGGTCGAACTCTATGACGTGCAGTCGCCGGAGCAGGGCATCGTCCACGTCATTGGGCCGGAGCTTGGACTCACCAAGCCGGGCATGACGATCGTCTGCGGCGATTCGCACACCTCGACGCACGGCGCCTTCGGGGCGCTCGCCTTCGGCATCGGCACCTCCGAGGTGGAGCACGTGATGGCGACGCAGTGCCTGCCGCAGTCGCGGCCCAGGACCTTCCGCATCGCGGTGGAAGGTGCACTGCCGCAGGGTGTGAGCGCGAAGGATATCGCGCTCGGCATTATCGGCCGCATCGGAACTGACGGTGCAACCGGCAGCGTGATCGAGTACGCGGGCTCGGCCATTCGCGCGCTCTCGATGGAAGGCCGCATGACTCTCTGCAATATGAGCATCGAGGCAGGCGCGCGCGCCGGTATGATCGCACCGGATGAGACAACCTTTGCGTACCTTAAGGGACGCCGCTTTGCCCCGCAGGGCGCCGCGTGGAACGAAGCCGTTGCAGCGTGGAGCCGATTGCCGAGCGACCCGGGCGCGCACTTTGACCGCGAGTTGACGGTTCCGGCCGAAGAGCTGGCGCCGTACGTCACCTGGGGCACGAGCCCTGGCATGGTCGCGCCCATCACGGCGCAGGTGCCGGACCCCGCGGCCGCCGCGTCGGACGTGGATCGCCGCGGTTACGAACGCGCGCTCGAATACATGGCGCTCACGCCGGGCACCGCCTTTGAGGAGATCGCGGTGGATCGCGTCTTCATCGGCTCCTGCACCAACTCCCGCATTGAGGATCTGCGCGCCGCCGCCAAGGTAGTCACCGGCTACAAGGTTCACGCGCAGGTGCGCGCCATGGTGGTGCCGGGCTCGCAGCAGGTAAAGGCGCAGGCGGAGCGCGAGGGACTGGACCACATTTTTCGCGAGGCGGGTTTTGAGTGGCGAGAGCCAGGCTGCTCGATGTGCCTGGGTATGAACCCTGACATTCTTGCGCCGGGAGAGCGCTGTGCCACCACCAGCAATAGCAACTTTGAAGGCCGACAGGGCCGCGGCGGCCGCACTCACCTGGTTAGCCCGATGATGGCCGCCGCCGCTGCACTCGCCGGCCCCTTCACCGATGTACGCCGGTGGGAGTTTAGCCACGAGGGCGCAACTGGCTAAGCCGCGGAGCCAATCTGCACACCACCTCTACAGGTACTGACG
>CAYQYM010000225.1:0-4657 GCA_964421715.1 uncultured Acidipila sp. | reverse complement strand
GCGCCATGTCATCCTTGGCAACGTAGCCCTCTACGGCGCAACCGGAGGTACGCTGTTCGCGGCCGGCCGCGCCGGCGAGCGCTTCGCCGTCCGCAACTCAGGCGCTACGGCTGTGGTCGAAGGCGTTGGCGACCACGGCTGCGAGTACATGACCGGTGGCGAGGTGGTGGTGCTGGGGCCGGCCGGCATCAACTTCGGCGCCGGCATGACCGGCGGTGCGGCGTGGGTCTATGACCCAGAGGGCGACTTCCTTGGCCGGCAGCGCTACCACAGCGGCTTCCTCCGGCCGGAGCGGTGGAGCGAGCTCGACGGCGCGGCGCAGCAGGGCCTGCGGACGCTCCTCACCCTGCATGCCGAGAAGAGCGGCAGCACAAGGGCCCGCCGCCTGCTCGAAGACTGGACGCGGACGGCCGACGCTTTCCTTCGGCTCACGCCGTTGCAGCAGGCCTGAAGAGAGGGAGACGAGGAGTCTTGGCCCCTCGCGGAATCCTCGTTATCCAGCCGGATGTGGAAAGCCAACTCCACTTCAGGGTCGATAGAGCGAAAACCAGCCGTTTATTCCTCGCTCCGATAGCGCCGCGCCACTACCAGCACACTCAGGAAAACGGCTCCGGCAGGAATGCCAAGCATCAGGATCGCCCTGCGAATCCCTGTGCGCATGTGAGGAGCGCTGCCCGCCGTTGCATCTTTGCAGAGGTTGCAGCCCTGGGCCAGAGCCGGGACGCTGAGCGCCAATGCCAGCGCCGGCAGCAGCAGACGCCAGAGCCGCATTACTGGAAGCAGACCAGCAGCACGAACAGGAAGGCCCAGAAGATGCCCATGGTGTGCCAGTACCAGGCCGTGCAGTCCACCACGATTTGCCGCAGCTCGATCCGGCGCAGCAGGTAGAGCGATGCGAAGGCCGTCACCAGCGCGCCGAGGCCAAGCACCAGGTGCAGTCCGTGCGTCGCCGTGATCAGGTAGAAGAAATGGCTGTTCGGATTCGTGGAGAAGAACAGGCCCTGCTGCGCAAGCTGGCTCCAGGCGATCCACTGGCCCGCTAGGAACAGCACGCCCAGCGCGACTGTGGCGGCCAGCCAGGGAGCGGTGCGCTTTACCGCCGGGCGCCCCAGGCCCAGCCACTCCTCCATCACGTCGATCTCGCGAAAGAGCTGCCGCCGCGCCACTTCCACCGTTGCAGTTGAGAGCAGCAGCAGAGCGGAGTTAATCCACAGTATCGGCGGCATCGCCAGCGGGTGCCAGTCCGAGACGTAGTTCTCGCGCGGATCGAAGTGGCCTGCGTTCTGGCGCACAAAGAAGGCGCTCACGAGCGCAACGAAGAACATCAAGTCGCCCGCCAGAGCGAAGAAGATGCCTAGCCGGTAACGGTTCAGCAGCTCCCGTGGTCCGCGCCGTCCCGGCGGCCGCTTGTCCCAGTTGTCCCCATCTCCGCCTCCGCCGGTCGGCCGCCTGTCCACGGGCGGCTTGCCGCCGATACCGGTGTCTTTGCGCTCGACTTCTACCTGGGTGCGGGTGAACGTAGCAGGCATGAGACGACTCCGTCTTAAAGATTACTCCTGTTGCCATTGCGGTGCGAAGTCTTCGCGGGCCGTCGTTTCCCCGGGCCGAACTCCGTACTCGTACGGGCCGCGGACCACCAGTCTCGCCTGCCGGCCCGCTTGCTTCCAGGTCTCTTCTGACCATTCGAGCGTCGTAGCCTGCCACGGGTTGGTTGCAACCGAGTCCCCATGACGAAGACTGCGAAACAGGTTGTAGAGAAAGATGAGCTGCGAGGCCGCCAGCAGGAACGCAGAATGCGTGATGCCGGTCTGCAGCGGCACCAACCCCTTCAGCGTGGAGGTAGAGCCGGCGAGCTCGGCATAATGCCGCGGCTCCCCCGCAAACCCCGCAAAGTGCATCGGGAAGAAGACCAGGTAGGCGCCGAGGAGGGTCAGCCAGAAGTGCCACCGGCCTAGCCTCTCGCTCATCGCGCGACCGCGGCTCATCAGCGGAAACCAGTAATAGACACCGGCAAAGATCGAGAAAACGCCCGCCATCGCCATGATGAGATGAAAGTGCGCCACGACGAAGAAGGTGTTGTGCAGGTAGCTGTCAAGCGCGGGCTGCGCCAGGATGGGCCCCGTGAGCCCTCCGGCGATGAACAGCGAGACAAAGCCGAGCGCGAACAGCATCGGCGTCGTCAGCCGCAATCCGCCGCCCCAGATCGTTCCCAGCCAGCTCAGCACCTTGGCCGAACTCGGCACGGCAATCGCCATCGTGGTCAGCGCAAACGCTGTGCCTGCGTAGGGATTCATGCCGCTCACAAACATGTGATGGCCCCACACCACCAGCCCGAGCAGGCCAATGAGCACCGTTGTCAGCGCCATCCAGCGGTAGCCGAGCACCGGCCGGCGGCTGAAGTTCGCCAGCAGGGAAGAGACCAGTCCCATGCCCGGCAGAATGGCGATATATACCTCAGGATGACCAAAGAACCAGAAGAGATGCAGCCATAGCAGCGGAGAACCTTCGCCATGGCCCACGACGATGCCGCTCACCAGGTCCCCCGCGGGAATGAAAAAGCTCGTGTGCAGGTGGCGGTCCGAAAACAGCAGCACCAACGCAGCCAGGAGCACGCTGAAGGAGACAATTGTCAGCAGCGACGTGACCAGCCACGACCATACCGTCAACGGCAGCCGGCTGAGCCACATTCCGCGGCAGCGCAGCGCCACGATCGTGGTAAGAAAAGTGACCGAACCCATCGAGGATGCCACGCAGAATAGCGCGATGCTGGCCAGCCAGAGGTCCATGCCCAGCCCCTGGCCCGGCCCCGCCGCGGCCACGGCCGAGAGCGGCGGATAGCTCGTCCATCCCGAGATCGGCGCGCCGGCCGGAACGAAGAAGGCGGCCAGCAGCACCACCAGGGCCAGCGCTGTCATCCAGAACGACGCCGCATTCAACCGCGGAAACGCCATGCGGTCTGCCCCGATCTGTTCCGGCAGCACCAGGTTGGCAAAGCCGCTTTGCGGCGCGGTGGTCAGCACGAAGAAGACCATCAGCGTGCCGTGCATCGTCACCACCGCCAGGTAGCCCTCAGGAGGCACCACGCCGAACCACGGCAGCCGCAGGGAGGGCGCGATGAGGTGCAGCCGCATGAATAATGAAAGCACCGTGCCCAGGGCAACAGCCACCAGCGCCAGGGCAAGGTACTGCATCCCAATGCTGCGATGGTCCGTGGTGAAGACCCATCGTCTCAGCCAGTTTGCTGCCCGCACGCAGGTCTCTTCAGAGCGGATTGGCTCAGGCTGGCTCACGGCTGCCTCAAGTCTACCGCCCGGCGATGCTGATAATCTCGAACGGAGGGGAAAGGCCTTTTGACAACGGATCCACCTATTGTCGAAGTAGCGCAGAGTGGCCACGCTGATTCGGCCGTGCACCCCTACATCGCTTTTGATCACGTCTCGAAGTCATTCGGTTCCTTGACCGTACTCGATGACGTGAGCTTCTTTGTGAACGCTGGCGAAACGCTCTGCATCCTGGGCCGCAGCGGCGTCGGCAAGTCGGTCTCGCTGCAGCAGATCATGGGTTTCCTCAGGCCGGATCGCGGACAGATCCTGGTGGCCGGCGAAGACATCTGCGGCTTCACCGAAGAGCAGATGCAGCGCCTCCGCCGCAAGGTCACCATGGTCTTCCAGAACGGCGCCCTGTTTGATTCGCTCAGCGTCGGCGAAAACGTCGCCTTCCCGCTGCGCGAACGCCGCGAGCTGATGGAAGACCAGATCCAGCAGATCGTCTCCGGCCTGCTGGACATGGTAGGCGTCTCCGGCATGGAAGACCTGCTTCCCTCCGACCTCTCCACCGGCATGAAGCGCTCGGTAGCCATCGCGCGCGCCCTCGCCGCGCAGCCCGAGGCCATCCTCTACGACGAGCCCACCACCATGGTCGACCCGCTGATCGCGCGCCTGCTCGGCGACCTTATCCAGAAGCTCAAGACCCAGCTCAAGCTCACCAGCATCGTCGTCACGCACGATATGCGATTCGCTGAAAAACTCGCCGACCGCGTCCTGTTCCTGCACCAGGCGCGTGCTCACTTCTTCGGGACGATGGAGGAAATGATGCAGTCACAAGACGAGATTATCCGGCAGTTTCTCAACCTGGACGCGCTGGTACTGCCGGGCGTATGAGCATTACCGCGGCAGATTTTATCGGGACCTGGCGCCTCGTCGAGTACGCCTTCGTCTACGAAGACGGCACCTGCGACAAGCCCTGGGGTGAGGAGGTCCATGGCCTTCTGCTCTACTCTGCCGAAGGCTACATGAGCGGCAACCTGAGCCCCGCACGCAGCAAGCGCGCAGCCATGAAGAACGCGGCGCGCCGCCAGCGCGGCACTCGGGACTACATCGCTTACTCCGGGCGATACACCGTCGCGGGCCACACCGTCACGCATCACGTCGAGGTGAGCCTGTTTCCAAACTGGGTGGGCCAGCCGCAGGTGCGCTTTTACTCGCTTGACGGCGATCGGCTCGTGCTGCGAACCCCGCCTCTTGACTCGGAACAGGGCAGCGTGACCGCGCAGCTCACCTGGCAGCGCGTGACTGGCTCGCGCTAAAGCTGACGACAATCTGCTGCCTGCCGCAGGGGCGCGTGCGCGGCCTAAGCCCGCCTGGCCGCCGGCTGCGGC
>CAYQYM010000224.1:0-4676 GCA_964421715.1 uncultured Acidipila sp. | reverse complement strand
GGACCTTGCTGGGTAGTGGGGTGAAGGGGATGCTGCTGCGCGCGGTGAGGTTTGTGAACGGCCAGGTGGCGACCTGCAGGGGGGCGTGGGCGGCCGCACCGTCCTGGGTGGGGGAGTAGAGCACAAGCACTGACGAGGAGCGCCTGGCCGCAAGCACACCGGCCGCTGGACAAGGAGGGTCCGTGCAGCCCGCCCGTCACATCGTCAGGATGATTTGGCCGCCGGCGCCACCCCTTGCGGCGGTCTGCTGCGCCTCGGCCGCCTGCCGCAGTGGCATCGTCTGCGCTATGGGAATAGAAAACTCGCCATTTGCCGCCTCGAGCGCCAGTTGCGCCAGCCGCGATGCGTCCGGCTGCGCCCATACGGACCGCACCTCGATCGGAAACCCGCCCGTGCCCTGAGGCGCGCCGAGCACCGTGGCGAAGACTCCACCTGCACGGAGAGTCTTGAGCATCTGCGTAGCGGTGGTGCCGCCGACGGTGTCCGCGATTGCGTCCAGCTCATGCAGCCGCCCGATCGCCTGCTCGTCGTCGATGGCGACGACTTCATCGGCACCGAGTGCATGCGCCTGGTCGCGCTCCCGTCCGCGCACTCCGGCCAGCACGCGCGCTCCATGCTTGCGTGCCACGTGCACCGCTGTGCGGCCCACCCCGCCGAGCGCTCCGGTGACCAGGACGGTCTGGCCTGGCCGCGGCTTTACGCCTCGCTCGATGATCTGTGCGCCGGTAAGGACCACGAGCGGCAGCGCCGCTGCCTGCTCAAAGCTCAGCGCGTCCGGAATGGGTGCGAGCACATCCGACTTGGCCACGGTGTACTCGGCGTAGGTGCCATTGGCCAGCGCCATCACGCGCAGGCCCGAGCTGAGACCTGTGACGTTGCGTCCCCACTGCACTACTTCACCGCTGAGGTCGCGGCCCAGGATCGTGGGCAGATCTATGTCAATAAGTCCGCGCAGAGCACCGCTGCGCAGCTTGTAATCCACAGGGTTGATGCTGGTCGCATGCAGCCGCACCAGTACTTCGTTGTCGCCAAACGCCGGCTGCTCCGCGTCCTGGTAGCGCAGAACCTCGGGTCCGCCAAACTCGTGCATCACTACTGCCTTCATCGTCCGTTCGCCCTCCACAGCATTCGATGCGGAAGACCGGCGAAGGCTGCGGATTCCTGTTAAACTCGATTGAATCCACTCCATGGAGAAGCGATGCAGGCGATACTTGCGCTCGAGGACGGGCGCATCTTCCGCGGGGAAGGCTACGGCGCCAAGGGCGAGTGCTACGGCGAGGTGGTCTTCAATACATCGTTGACCGGCTACCAGGAAATCTTTACCGATCCTTCCTATGCCGGACAGATTGTCGTACTGACCAACCCCCAGATCGGCAACTACGGCACCAACTCCGCGGACAACGAGGCCGGCAAGCCCTATATCGAGGGGCTGGTTACACGCGAGTTTTCGCCCATCAGCTCCAACTGGCGCTCCCAGCAGGTCGCAGACGAATACCTGGAACGGTTCAACGTGCCGGTCATCTCCGAGATAGACACACGCGCACTGGTGCGGCACCTGCGCACCCACGGTGTCATGCGCGGGGTGATCTCCTCAATCGAGACCAACCCGGACAAGCTGGTCGCCAAGGCACGCAGCATTCCACGCATGGACGGCATGGACCTGGCCAGCAAAGTGACTACTCACATCCGCTACGAGTGGGAAGACGCGGACAGGATTGACCCGCATGAGGCCTGCCTGCGTGAGGGCGAGGCGCTGATGGCCCCGGCGAAGACGCCCAGGCCGGACCTGCACGTGGTGGCCTACGACTACGGCATCAAGCACAACATTCTCCGCATGCTCTCCCAGGAAAACTGCAGGGTGACGGTTGTTCCCGCCCAGACCAGCGCGGAAGACGTGCTGGCGATGCATCCAGATGGAATTTTCCTGTCGAACGGTCCCGGGGACCCGGAGCCGCTTGCCTACGCGCAGGAGAACATACGGCGGCTCGCGGGACGAAAGCCCGTATTCGGGATCTGCCTGGGTCACCAGTTGATCGGCCTGGCGCTTGGCGGCAAGACCTACAAACTGAAGTTCGGGCACCACGGCGGCAATCATCCGGTAAAGTGCATGGACACCGGCAAGGTGGAGATCACGGCGCACAACCACAACTTTGCCGTGGACCCGGATTCGCTGAACGAGAGCGAGGTAGACCTGACGCACGTGGACCTGAACGACAACACGCTTGAGGGCCTGCGCCACAAGTCCATGCCGCTCTTCAGTGTGCAATACCACCCGGAGGCCAGCCCCGGTCCGCACGATTCGCATTACCTCTTCCGCGATTTCAGAAAAATGATGGAGGAGTGTAAGCGCTAACGTGCGCGGCTTCCCGGCAGAGACGTGCGGGTGCAGAGCACCGGAAGAAGGCGCAAGAAGGCGCTTGTGAGTTAAAGACGAAAAATGCCACGCAGGAATGACATCTCGAAAATTCTAGTGATCGGCTCTGGGCCGATCGTCATCGGCCAGTCTGCCGAGTTTGACTACTCGGGCACGCAGGCCTGCAAGGCCCTGAAGGCCGAGGGCTATGAGGTGGTGCTGGTGAATTCAAACCCCGCCACCATCATGACTGACCCGGAGCTGGCCGACCGCACCTACATCGAGCCGTTGACCCGCGAGTACGTGGAAGAGATTCTGCGCATCGAGTCAGAAAAGCTGCCGCCCGGCGGCAGGTTTGCGCTGCTGCCCACGGTAGGTGGCCAGACGGCGCTGAATCTTGCGGTCGACCTGGCCGATGCGGGCATCCTGGACAAGTATGACGTCGAGCTGATCGGCGCAAAGCTTGAGGCGATTAAGAAGGCCGAGGACCGTCTCCTGTTCAAGGATGCGATGAGCCGTATCGGGCTCGACATGCCCCGCTCGGCGCTGGTGAACAACCTGCGCGACGGCCTGGAGTTCGCGGGCAAGATCGGCTTCCCGGTGGTCATCCGGCCTTCGTTCACGCTGGGCGGCTCAGGCGGCGGCATCGCCTACAACCGCGAGGAGCTGATGGAGATTCTCTCCCGCGGCCTTGACCTCTCGCCGGTGCGCGAGTGCCTGATCGAAGAGTCCGTGCTCGGCTGGAAGGAGTACGAGCTTGAGGTGATCCGCGATCTGGCGGACAACGTCATCATCGTATGCTCGATTGAGAACATGGACCCGATGGGTGTGCACACGGGCGACTCAATTACGGTCGCGCCCGCGCAGACGCTCACGGATCGTGAGTACCAGGCCATGCGCGACGCGGCCATACGCGTTATCCGTGAGATTGGCGTCGAAACGGGCGGCTCGAACGTGCAGTTCGCGGTCAATCCGCAGAACGGGCGCATGACGGTGATTGAGATGAACCCGCGCGTCTCGCGCTCTTCGGCGCTGGCATCGAAGGCGACGGGTTTCCCGATCGCCAAGATCGCGGCAAAGCTTGCCGTAGGCTACACGCTTGACGAGATTCCAAACGACATCACCAGGAGGACGCCCGCATGTTTCGAGCCCTCGATCGACTATGTTGTCGTCAAGATTCCGAAGTGGCAGTTTGAAAAGTTCCCCGGTGCGGACGAGAATCTCGCACCGCAGATGAAATCTGTTGGCGAGGCGATGGCCATCGGCCGCACCTTTAAAGAGGCGCTGATGAAGGCGCTGCGTTCGCTTGAAACGGGCAAGCGCGTGGGCGCGGAGGTGCTCGAACCGCGCCGTCTTACGCAGCGCCTGGTGACGCCGCAGCCTGAACGCCTGAACTACATCCGCTTCGCCTTCCGCCGCGGCATGAGCGTCCGTGAGGTCGCGCGCATGACCTCGATGGACCCCTGGTTCCTCTACCAGATCAAGGAAGTCACGGACACCCTTGCGGCAATGGCGGACACGTCGCCCGACGAGGTATCCGCAGCAGCGCTTCGCCGCGCCAAGCGCATGGGCATCTCGGACGCGCGCCTGGCCGAGGTGTGGGCCTTGAGCGGCGCCGAGGGCGTGGCCCGCGTGCGGCAGCTTCGTGAGCGCTACGGAATACGCCCCATCTACAAGCTGGTGGATACCTGCGCGGCAGAGTTCGAAAGCATGACGCCGTACCTCTACTCGTCCTACGACGAGGAGGACGAGGCCGCGCCCACGAGCCGGCGCAAGGTGATTATCCTGGGCAGCGGGCCCAACCGCATCGGCCAGGGCATCGAGTTCGACTACTGCTGCTGCCACGCAGCCTTTGCGCTGCGCGAAGATGACTACGAAACCATCATGGTGAACTGCAATCCTGAGACGGTCTCCACCGATTACGACACCAGTGACCGCCTCTACTTCGAGCCGCTCACGCTGGAAGACGTGCTCGCTGTTTATGAGCACGAGACTTCCGGTGGCGCGTCCGTCTCGATGATCGTGCAGTTCGGCGGGCAGACGCCGCTGAACCTTGCGCTGCGGCTCAAGGCGGCCGGCGTGCCCATTCTCGGCACATCTCCTGAGTCGAGCGACCTGGCCGAAGACCGCAAGCGGTTCGGCAGACTGCTTGAAGAGCTTGCAATTCCACAGCCGCCGGGCGCTCTTGCCACCAGCGTGGAAGAGGCCTTGGCCGGCGCCGAGCGCGTCGGCTACCCGGTGCTGGTGCGCCCCTCGTACGTGCTCGGCGGCCGCGCCATGATCATCGCCTACGACGCGGACGCCGTCTCGCGCTATATGAAGG
>CAYQYM010000223.1:0-4680 GCA_964421715.1 uncultured Acidipila sp. | reverse complement strand
TGTGCCCTGGCCTCAATCCACGGGCAATGTGGGCAGCGACTGGTTTCCGTCACCTTCGGGGAGTGCGCGACCGAAGCGCAGCTCCAAGACCCGCTGACCCGCCACGACTTCGACCTGGCCAGCATTGACTGCCAGCTGCGCTGGACGGACGGGCTCATCGTTTTACAGCGCATTCGTGCTGCCTGTGATGACGTGCCGGTAATCATGTTTACCGGCAGCGGAAACGAAGACATCGCCGTAGAAGGCATGAAGATGGGCCTGGACGACTACGTGCCCAAGCACCCCAAGCGCTATGCCTCACTCACTGCCTCGGTGCTCAAGGCTTTGCAGCGCAGGAGCGAGCGAGCGGCCTTCCGGCATTTGCAGCATGAGCAGACGCGCATTACCGAGGCGCTGCGGCTGAATGAGAAGTTTGCCGAACTGGGAAGGCTGGCCGGCATTATCGCTCACGAAATTAACAATCCTCTGGAAAGCATCATGAGCATCCTTTTCCTGCTGGGCAGGACCCCTGGCCTCGACCCGTCCGTCCATCCCTACATCCAGCTTGCGGAAGAGGAGCTCGAGAGAGTGGCGCGGATCACCAGGCAGACCCTCAGCTTTTACCGCGAATCGAGCCGGCCAACGGAGACTAACATGGCGGAGTTGCTGGATGGCTTGGTGGCGATGTACGAATATAAAATTGGCACGACATTCCGTGAGCCGGTCGGCGGCAGCATTGAGGTCGGTCGCGAATATGAAGAAGTGAAACCGGTGCTGGCCTTCGCCAGTCAGATACGACAGGTCTGCTCCAACATGCTGGCCAATGCACTGGACGCAATGAGCCACACCGGCGGCAGGCTGCGCATCCGGCTGCGCGATTCGCGCCACTGGCAGCAGCCGTCCGTTCGCGGAGTGCGCATCAGCTTTGCCGATACCGGCAGCGGCATCGCACCAGAAAACAGAAGGAAGCTCTTTGAAGCGTTCTTCACCACAAAGGACGAGAAGGGCACGGGCCTTGGTCTTTGGGTCAGCCAGGGTATCGTCGCCCGCCATGGTGGCTCTATACGCTTCCGCTCCTGCTGTGCGCCGGGCGGGCAGCATGGCACCGTCTTCACGATCTTCCTGCCCTATGAGCACGACCCCATCGCCTGAGCTACTCAAAAAATCCAGTAAGCCTGGCCGCTCCGGCGGCAAATTCATCCGCGGCAGTAAGAAGACTCACGACAAGCCATCCATCACCTCGCATGCCGAAGAAGTAGCCCGGATGTACAGCAACGCCCCGCTCTACAAGCAGGCGCACGGCCAGAGTCTCTGCCGCGGCGAGCGCGGGCACGCGCAGCGTGGCGTACCAGCCGGCGTCGGCGCGGAGGCGTGTGACGAGTGGGGTGACCGCGAGCAGGGTGTCGAGCGTGACGAGATTCAGGCGCACCCGTTCGCCAATCTGACGTTGCATAGCGCCCGCACCCGCAAGCCACGCGGGCAGCGCAAGCTGCACCGGAGCATTCATGGAGAGAAACGTGTCCGCGATCACATGCAGCCGTTCGAGCGCCGGCCTGAGCGTCGGATCAGGCCCGCAGCAGGCAATCCAGGCAGCCTTCATCTGCGGCAGACCGGCCACCTTGCTGATGCCGCTCAGCACGAAGGTCAACACCTGCGGCTGGCTGGCAGCAAAGCTTGCCACAGGTTCCGATTCAAGCGGGTAGTCGAGAAACACCTCGTCTACGATGAGCGCAAGATGGTGCCGCACGCAGAGCGCCTCCAGCATTGCCCGTTCACCGGCTGACACGTATTGGCCCGTGGGATTGTTTGGATGTACGACCGCAATGGCACGGGTGCGGCTTGTGATGCGCGCGGCAAGTGCGGCTGCGTCTATTTGCCAGCCATGGTCATAGACAAGTGGAAACGGCACGAGCCGGACATCGTCGAGCACGGCGAGAAAATCGAACAGCGGATAGCTCGGTTCGGCAATCAAAACCTCGTCTCCGGCGTCACAGAGCAGCCGGAACAGGAAGCTGTAGCCCTCGCTGGTGCTGGTCGTCAGAACGAGCTGATCTGGTTCCACCACCGCACCGCAGCCGGCATAGTAGCGGGCCACCGCCTCACGCCCGGTTCGCAGCCCGCGCGCGTCGGGGTCGTACACAAAAGCCCTTACGTCTTTAAGCGCATCCATCAGTGCCGGGTCATAGTTGAAGCCGCAGCGCGTGGGGTTTGACGCTGTGAGGTCGTAAAGCGGCAGCCCACTCGCACGACGCGCCGCGAGTGCGCGCGCCAGCTCACTCTCCTCCGTGTTCCAGGATGTACGCCGGGAGAATCGTGGCCCTTCGCTCTGTACGCTCATCGCTTCTTCCTCATCTTTGCACAGCGTGTTCTCGCGCATAATAGGGGCAGGAGCCCGCATGGCCATTCGCGCAGTGATCTTCGACTATGGCATGGTGTTGAGCATGGCCCAGGAACCGGCTGCGCACGCAAACCTGTTGGCCATCACCGGTCTGCCGCATGCGACATTCGAGCAGGCATACTGGCGCCGCCGTCACGATTACGATCTCGGCATCCTTAACGGCGCGACCTTCTGGCAGGCCTTCGCGGAGCAGACCGGGATCTCGCTCTCGTCAGCCCAGATTGAACGCCTCATTGAAAACGATGTGCTCATGTGGAGCACGCTGAACGAGCAGATGCTGGCCTGGGTACATGTTCTGCATAATGCCGGATTCCGCATCGGCATCCTCTCCAACATGGGCGCGGAGCTGCTGTGCTACATGCGTCAGGAGTTCGGGTGGCTCGGCATCTTCGATCATCACACCTGGTCCTGCGAGCTGGGCATCGCCAAGCCTGACCCGGAGATTTACCTCTATACCTGCGAGAAGCTGGACGTTGCGCCCGGCGAGGCGCTCTTTCTGGACGACAAGCCGGAAAATATCGCCGCGGCGATTAGCGTGGGACTCCATGCCATTCAGTTCTCGACAGTCGAGAAGCTGCGCGAGGACCTGGGGGCAGCCGGCCTGCCGGGCGACCTGCCCGCGCCGGGTGAACAGCTGGCACCGGCCCAGGACGCGCCTGGAAATCTATTCCGAAAGTAATCTTTTCGCATGCGCCGGGTGCCGCTTAAGCTGCGGTGAGCCTATGCGTACACTCACGCTCTGCCTTCTATTGCTGCCGGCGTCCTTGGCTGCGGCGCGCCCCTGCTACACGCCGGAACAGGCGATCAGTCACCAGAATAAGGATGTCTGCATCACGGCGCATATCTACGATGTCGTGGAACTGGAGGACGGAACGCGCTTTCTCGATGTGTGCAGCCCGGCGACACCGGACACAGCCTGCCGTTTTTCCATCGTGAGCCCGCGCGAAGACCGCGGCGAGGTTGGCGATCTGAAGCCATACCGGGAGCAGGACATCCACATTCGGGGAACGGTGCGGCCCTTTGCAGGGCGATCAGAGATCGTGCTCAGTCACGTGCGGCAGTTCCACGGTGGCCCGGAAAAGTTCCGGCCTAACCCCTCGCTGCTGCCGCGGTTCAGCAGCGAGAATGGTAAGGCGCCCATCAATGACCCGGCGCTGCGCGCAGGGCGCCGCCGCACTACCTTTGCGGCGCGCCAGACGAGCTCTGACTAGAACCAGGAGCGCGCGGACCGGCGCAGTTCGCGCAGCGGATACCGGGTGCCGCGCCACTCCACTCCGCCATTGGCCAGCGTCACAATCATCGAGCGCAGCAGCGTCCAGATGAGCAGCAGCGCACCCAGCGGAAATAGCAGTGAGAGCCAGGTTGGAATACCGGTGTAACGGCGGTAGTAGCCGCCGATCACCGTGATGGCCGCAAGCATGGCCGCCATCGGCACGAGGCCCGGCGCGCCCACCAGCAGGGGTGCACCAAATGGCAGCAGGCACAGCACGCCCAGGCTGCCGCAGGCTGCGAGCAACAGCAGAGGATTGAAGCGGAAGAGCCCGAAGATGTTCTTGGTGAGGTTGCGAACGATGCCGCCCACGCCCTCCGCCCAGCGAATCCGAACGAGCCCGCGCCCAAAGGCCACGGCCTGGCGGAAGCCACATCGCTTGACGGTAAAGCCGAAGCGCAAATCTTCCAGCACCTCAAGGCGCAGCGCCTCAAAGCCTCCAACGGCGGAGTAGACCACCTGCCGCACCAGGTTGAATGCGCCCACGCCGAGATAATCGCGCCTGGCCCTTGGGTCGGGAATCTTCCAGGGCCGCGAACCCCAGAGGGAAAGTGTCTGAAACATTGCGATGACGGCCTTCTCGCCCGGGCCGCGCAGATCGAGCGTTGGAAACAGCACCATGTGATCCGCGCCCTTGCTCTCGCAGTAGCCTAGGGCCCGGCGCAGAGCTTCTTCGCCGAAGGTTACGTCAGCATCGGTGAAGAGGAGCCACGGCGTCGCTGCCTCGCGCGCCGCCAGCGCCATGGCATGCGTCTTGCCCAGCCAGCCCGGAGGCAGCTCCCGCACGTGTACCACGCGCACCCTGCCGCGTGCCGCTGTGCTGGCAGCCACCTCGTCCATAATCCGGCCGGTCGCGTCTGTCGAGCGGTCGTCAACAGCAATCACCGTGAGCGCGATTCCCTTCTGCGCCGTGAGCGAGCGGAGCGTCTGGCCAATGGCCGCCTCCTCATTGCAGGCCGGCACGATGACGGTGATGACTGGCGCGCCGTCTTCTGCTGCGGGTGGAAGCGCGCTCGTGCTTGCGGGGCTGCAG
>CAYQYM010000222.1:0-4684 GCA_964421715.1 uncultured Acidipila sp. | reverse complement strand
CTCCTGGGCTTGGCTGACGTAGCCGAGGTCGTCGCAGATGACCACGTCGAAGCGGTGCAGCTTGGCGAGCAGGCCGGGCAGCTTCAGGTCGCGTTTGGCCACGAGCAGTTGGTTGACCAACTTGAAGGTCGGCAGGAAGAGCACCTTGAGCTGATGGCGCTGGATCAGCTCCCGGCCCACGGCGGCGCAGAAGAGCGTCTTGCCGCGGCCCGGCAACCCGAAGGCCAGCAGGTTGTCCCCCCGGCGAACAAAGTCCCCGGACAACAACGTGGGGAGCTGGCGACGGGCCCGTTCCGGCAACTTCGCCTGCTCGATGACCGCCAGGTTCTGCCCCGGGGGCAGCGCCGAGTCCTTGAGCAGGCGTTCAATCCGGCGGCGCAGCCGCTCGTTGAGTTCCCCCTCGGTGAGCTGGTGCAGGAAGCGGCGGTAGCCCCAGTTCTCCGCCTCGGCGCGGGTGACCGCCTCCGGATAGTCCCGCGCCAGCGTGGTCAGGCCCAGCGAGCGCAGGAGCATGGGCAGGGTGTCGGTGCTCATGCGCTCACCTCCTCGCGCGCGCTGAGCAGATCGTAACTGGCCAGTTCGGGCGTGAAGGCGGCCAGCAGGGAGGATGCCGCCGGCTGCGGCTGGCCGGCGCGGACGCGCTCGGCGCTGGGCGCCACGCCTTCGCGCAAGAGCGCACTCAGCGCCTCCGCCACCGGCGCCTCTCCGAGTTCCGCGGCCACGGCCAGGATCTGGACATAGCCGGCGTCGGCCCGCGTGGGCTCCAGTTCGACCAGCCGGTCGTAGGCCTGGCGGAACACCAGGCCGGGGAAGAGCTGCTCCCGATAGAGGCAGCGCTGGAAGGCCCCCGGCTTGCGCACCAGCGCGGCGATGATGTGCCGGTAGTCGATCCGGGCCTCCCGGCCCGGCAGCCGCGGATAGCGGGCGATCTCGGCCTGCGCGTAATGGACGCTCAGCTCGGTCTCCGTCAACCGGACCTGCACCAGATGGCCGACGTAGTTCGACGGCACCGAGTAGGCGCAGCCCTTCGCCCGGATGGTCGAGTAGCTCGACACCCGCACGGTCAGCTCCTCAGCCTCGGGGAAGCGCGCCGCCGGCAACGGCCGCAACCGCGGACGCTCCTCCGCCACCCTGGCCTGCCGCAGCAGGTTCGCTCCGGTGCAGACCTGGCCGACGAACGCGGCGTAGGCCGCCTCGCTCTCAAAGTCCCGGGAGCCGCGCAGGATCAGGTGGTTTTTCAGCCGCCGCTTGAGGTGCCCGTTGGCCGACTCGATGTCGCCGTTCTCGTCCGGGCAGGCGACGTGGATGGCGGTGGGCTCCAGTCCGTAATGGGTGCACAGCGCCAGGTAACCGGTGTTGAAGCCGCGCTGCTTCGAGGTGCGCTCCAGCACATGCGTCGCCGTCGAACTTTGATCGGTCTGCAACTGCCCCGGCGTCCCGCCCAGGGTCCACAATGCCGCCTGCAACCCGATCCGCAGCGACAGCAGCGACTCCGAGTGGCACGGGATCGCCCACTGCCAGTTGCTGTAAGGCAGGACCGCGTGGCAGAGCCAGTGATTGAAGGGCTCCCCAGCGATCGTGACGGCCAGTTCATCGGCGTGGGTCCAGTCCAGTTGCATCGCCTGTCCGGGCTCCCGGGCCTGCGGGAAGTGGACTTCCCGGGGCGGGCCGTGCTGGGCCCGCCACTGACGGACCCGACGCTGGAAGGTGCGCAGGGCCGGCCCCGGCGCCAGGGCCGGATCCTCGCCCAGCAGATGCTCGAACAGCGCCTTCGCCTCCAGCTCCGGGCTCGCCTCCAGCCACGGCTTGGCTTTCAGCCAGAGCGCCTCCAGCGGATCGGCCCGGGTCCGCCAAGTATGCGGCGCCTTCAGTTGCGCCGGCCCGGCCTGCGCCTTGAGATAGCTGGCCGCCGTCTCCCGGTCCATGCCGGCTTTCATCGCGGCGTGGCTGACCACGCCGGTTTCGTTATAGGTTCTCATCAGTCTGCGGTATTGGTGCTCGGTAATCATGGGCCTGCGCAAAGGCCCGAGCGTTACCGCCCACGCAGACCAACGACACCCAAACCCCGCCTCCCGCCGTGCTGGTTTCTAATTGTCGCCAACGTCAGCGCGGTGCGGGGTTTTAATTGTCGTCGCACCGAGGTCTAATTGTCGCCGGGGGAGCGAAGACCACTTCGTCCAGCGGCCGGCTCGTGCAGGCGTACATCGACGTGCCTCAGACCGTGGGCGTGATCACGTCCGAGTTCATGGATGATTTCGGATTGAAAGACAGTCGGTCGGCTCTGCAGCTTGCTCAGCCGGGCGTCTTCATCGGGCCAGAATCGATTCAAGGGCGAGTGTACATCCGCGGCGTGCTGACGAATCAACTCTACGTTGATGGAGTCGAGTCATCAGGCGGCATCTACGGTTCACTCGTCATGCCTGCTCAGTTTTATGACCGAATCGAAGTGGTGAAGGGCCCATCCTCAGCCGCTTTCGGCCTCGGGCAGCCCGGTGGCATGGTCAACTACATCTCCAAGACACCACAGGGCACCAACGCCACAAGGATCGCCACGGATGTGGCGGTGGATGGTGGCTCCCACACTGGCTATGGATTCTCCGTGGACTCCCAGGGAGCGCTCGGAAATTCAGGCAACCTGCTCTATCGGTTTGTCGCGGTCCACAATGACGACAAAATCGCGTCTTTTGGCGGGGTTCCAAACGGGGAAACGGGCGCTCAGTTGGCGCTCCAATACAAGTACTCGGACAAGACGATCTGGCAGATGATAGTCGGCGAATCCCGGATGATCCATCCGGGCAATGACAACCTCCACCTGTTCTACGACAAGGATTTTGCCATAGCCGCGGGCGTATGGCCGTCCAACGACAATCCGAATCCTACCCACGTCTTGCCGCGGATTTTGAGTCTTGAAGACCGAGTCTATAACCCAGGGTACGACAGCGCCGACGTCCGCCTGTTTCGCGCCAGCCTGACTGGGACCCACAACTTCAATGACAACACCAGCATTCGGAACGTGACGGTGATCGACAGCCTCGACACTTCCATGCGGTACACGTTTCCCAGCATTGATTTCTCCCAGTACACGAGCAGCGATCCGGTGGTCCTGACCAAGAATTTTATGATTCAGTGGCCCACCCACGGCCACTCGTTCACTGACGCAATGGATTTCGCTCACCGGGGGGAACTCGGCGGCTGGCTCCGCTACCAAACGCTGCTCGGCCTGAACTATCACCTGAGCAACCTCTGGCAGAGCTTCGGCATCATGACAGGCCGGCCACCGTTTAGTCCCTATAGTAACTCGAATCCCGTCGATATCAACGCCTACATCGACCCAAACAAGGCCGACGCAGACCAAGGTTTCCTCACACTTGGAGCCGGTAACACCTACTACGAAGTCTATGGTTGGTTTGCACACCAGGAAGTGAGCATGTTCTCCAACCGCCTTACATTGTCTGCCAGCGTGCGCAACGACCGGATCAACAACTGGCAGACATTTGGCGGCAACTACGTGATCCAGCCCAAGGGGTGGTTGAACACGAAGCTGGTCCCGCGCTATGCAATTATCTACAAGCCTCGTGAGTGGCTGTCGGTGTATGCACTGTACACGAAGCACAAGGATCCCGAAGCGAGCGTGTTCAAGTACAACGTCCAGGGCCGGGAACTTCCCCAAAACCTGTTTCCGGGCATCAAGCCTAGCACTACTCTGTTAAGTCGAATCGGCCCAAATGTCCTCAAATTTCGCTCCGCAGCAGGAGCAACAGCCGGTCGATCTCACCAGCCACGGCCGGATCGCGCGGAGCACGCTCTCCCACGTCAGACCAGAAGTTTTTTTTAGAGCGATGGTGGCAGACCCCGATGAACAGATAGGCCAACGCGGCAAGCACGAGATGGTGATGAAAGCCCTGCCAGGAACGACCTTCATAATGATCGAGCCCCAGGTCGTCTTTTCCGCGCAGGAAGTATTGTTCGATATGCCAGCGACCGCGACTGAGCCTTAGACAGAGAGCCTTGGTTGGCGGCCGCTGCAGATGCATCAGGAAACAGTGATAAGGATCGGCGTCGCCCTCTGGCCAGTCGACGAGCAGCCATGTTTCCTCAAGCTGGCCTTCGGAATAGCGCAAGCCATGGGCGAGCCACACGCGCTGCCACGCCAAGCGCGTGCGACACGTGGAGCCATCGGCCGCTTTCCACGAGGTATTAACCCAATCCTTCGGCGCGATGGCATCGGCCAACTCCCGCGGGGTCTTGGCGGGCGCCGCATCTTTGGTGACGTAGCTGCGCCGCAATTTGTGCTCCAGCGGAGGAGCCTGCGCCCACGCTTTCAAGGCCGAGCCGGTGACCTGCAGACAGTATTCGAGGTTCAATTCACGCAATCCGGCCCGAAACTCGTAACACTCGCCATAGACTTTGTCGGCCAGCACCGGAGCCGCAGCGACGCCGTCGGCGACGACCTGCCGCAACAAGCTCAGCGCAACCTGCGGCTTGGTCTGAAACGCAACCTCGTCCGGCACCCCGGCGGCCCGACACCGCGCACGATCGCTGGTCCAGCTTTCCGGCAGATAAAGTTGACCTGCCACCGGCAAGGCAACCTCGCCATCGCTCACGGCAATCTCCACGCACACCTGACAATTGGCCTGCTTGCCCACCGCGCCACAATACTGATGGGCCACGCCTACGCTGTGCT
>CAYQYM010000221.1:0-4708 GCA_964421715.1 uncultured Acidipila sp. | reverse complement strand
GTTCAGGTCGCCGATGCCATCGCCGTTCGAGTCCTGGAAGCTGCGCGGGTAGATCTCGTAGATTACCGCGTGCTTCCACCAGGGCTCCTGCTGCTGCTGCTCGGCCTGCTGGGCCAGGCCAGGCACGGCGGCCGCAAGGGCCAGTGCCAGCGTAACTGCTGCCTTCTGCGTTCGGTGCATTCTGCATCTCCCCAAATTGGTATTTCGGTTGTCCCCGGCTCAAAGAAACAGACCAGGCATGGAGGCCCGGGTGCTTCCCTTCATCGCAGTGAAAGCTAACATATTCCGGCCACGCCCTGCTTGACCCGGTGCGGAAGTTCGTCACACCGGCCGCCCCGCTCTCATGTAGGATTTGTGCGTTATGAGACTCGCACGCACAGCCGGGCTGGTGCTGCTCTTCAGCATGGCCGCCCTGGGGGCGGCACCCGCCCAGACGCCGCCCTCGAACCCTCACGAAGACACGATCGCGGCCTACATCGCCCAGGCCTGGACCACGCTCTCGCGGTCCATGACCGATTGCGACTCGCTGATCGACCCGAAGCTCAAGACGGCACCAATACTTTACCTGCCGGCCGAGATGCAAACCCCGCCGGAAGTGGCCGCCCTCAAGGCTAAGTGCGGTATCCAGGTGGAGCATCTGCCACGGCGCATTACCCACTTCGGGGAGCTGAAGCTCACGGACATCGCCACGCCCGGGCTGCTCTACCTGCCGAACAAGTATGTTGTGCCCGGCGGCCGCTTCAACGAGATGTACGGATGGGACAGCTACTTCATCCTGCTGGGGCTGCTGCGCGATGGCCGCCGCGATCTTGCGCGCGGCATGGTGGAGAACTTCTTCTTCGAGATCGAGCACTACGGCGGCATTCTCAATGCGAACCGCACTTACTACTTCACGCGGTCGCAGCCGCCGTTCCTGTCTTCGATGATCCGCGAGGTGTATGACGCGGACGAGAAGGCGGGCCACCAGGCCGGTGCTGACGCATGGCTCAGGCAGGCCTATGAGTACGCAAAGCGCGACCACGGTCTGTGGATGAGCGGCTTTCATCGTGCGGGCAACACAGGCCTGCAGCGCTACTGGGACATCGGCGAGGGACCGGTGCCGGAGATGGAAGACGACAGCACCTACTACGCGGACGTGATTCGCTGGTTGCTGGCGCACCCCGGCTCGCATATCGGCTACCTGGTGGATGCGGCGGACAACCCCGGCAAGGCCGAACAGGCCCGGCTGGCTACGCTGAGCTGCGACCCGCGAATTTCCAATGTCTGCGCCCGCGCACACGTGGACGGCCATTGGCTGACAAGCAGCTTTTACAAGGGTGACCGTGCGATGCGCGAATCCGGCTTCGATCCGAGCTTCCGCTGGGGGCCCTTTGACGGCTCCACGCAGAACTATGCGCCGGTGTGCCTGAACAGCCTGCTCTACAAGTACGAGATGGACCTGGCCTGGATGGCGGCAAAGCTCGGCCACGCGGGGGAGGCGGCAGGCTGGCAGCGGCAGGCCGCCGCTCGACGTGCCGCGATGGACAAGTACCTCTGGAATGCCGCCAAGGGCATGTACTACGACTACGACTTTGTAACCGGCCGCCAGTCCAGCTACGCCTACATCACTTCTTTCTACCCTCTGTGGGCGGGTGCGGCCAGCCCCGGGCAGGCCACTGCGCAGGAGAAGAAGCTGGCCCTGTTCGAGCATCCGGGCGGCATGGCCATGAGCAACACCGACAGCGGCGTACAGTGGGACCTTCCCTTCGGATGGGCTCCGGCGATGTGGATTGCAACGGACGGACTGTGGAAGGCGGGCGACATCAAAGATGCGCGCCGGATCTCGGAGGAGTTTACCGGGACGATTGCAGCCAACTTCGAGCGCGACAAAACGATTCGCGAGAAGTACAACGTTGTGAATGCGTCCTCTACGGTGGACGTGGCCACCGGTTACAAAGCCAACGTGGTGGGCTTTGGCTGGACGAATGCAACTTACCTTGAGATGAAGCACCTGCTGGCCGTTACTGAAGGAAAATAAACGCATGCAGCAAAGAGTGATCGTCGGGCTGGGAGAGCTGCTTTGGGATCTGCTGCCCGGAGGCCGCCAGCTTGGCGGCGCGCCCGCCAACTTTACTGTGATGGCGGCGCGGCTGGGCAATCACGCCATCATCGCCAGCCGCCTGGGTGACGATGAACCTGGGCATGCCGCGCGCAGCCTGCTGGCCGGCCAGCCTGCCGACACAACATACCTGCAGACGGATGCCGCGCATGACACTGGCTCGGTGACCGTGAAGCTGGTGAATGGGCAGCCGGAGTACACCATCCACGAGCCTGTCGCTTGGGACTTCCTCGAGTACACCTCGCAGTGGCGTGAGCTAGCCGCGCGCGCGGACGCGGTCTGCTTCGGCACCCTGGCGCAGCGCGGCCCGCGCTCCGCGCAGACGATCCGCGAGTTTCTCGCAGGCACGCGGCCTGAGTGCGTTCGCGTTTTTGACGTGAACCTGCGCCGGCCGTTCTTCAACGCGAAGGTGCTCGGCGAGTCGCTTGCGCTGGCCACGATCCTCAAGCTGAACCATGAGGAATTGCCGCAGGTGCTGCGACTGCTCTCGCTCGGAGAAGAACCGCATACCAACGCCGAAGCGCTTGAACGTGGCGCGCGGCGAATTCTAACCGCATATCCACTGGCGCTGGTGTGCATTACCATGGGGGGCGACGGCAGCCTGCTGGTGACGCCCGAGAGCCGGCATCGCCACACAGGCATCCACGCAAAGGTGGTGGACACGGTGGGAGCCGGGGACGCTTTTACCGCCGCGCTGGTCAGCTATTACCTGGCCGGCGCGCCGCTTGCTGTGATGAACGAGGCTGGCAACCAGTGGGGCGCCTGGGTCGCCGGCCAGGCGGGCGCCATGCCGTTGCTGCCCGGCAGCACGCTGGCTGAGCTTGCGAACCGCATCGAGCAGGTTCGTTAGTGAACATCTCAGAGCAGGGCGCCTGAGATCTCCCCTTAGAATAGAACAATGTTGCAACTTTCCGGCGCGGGCAAGCGCTTCGGGCCCAAGCTTCTCTTTGAAGGCGCAAACTGGCTGATCACAGCGGACGAGCGCACGGCGCTGGTGGGCGCGAACGGCACCGGGAAGTCGACGCTGATGAAGCTGCTGGCCGGGGTAGAGGGCTTCGACTCGCTCGACCACGGTGCACTGAACCGCACGCGCGGCATGTCCATCGGCTACCTGCCGCAGGATGGACTCTCGCTCTCCGGGCGCACGGTCTTCGACGAGTGCCTCTCGGTCTTTGACGAGCTGCGCGCCATGGAGCGCGAGCTTGAGACGCTCTCCGTATCGCTCGCCGAGCTCGACCCTGAAAGCGCCGCCTACGCCGCTGCCGCGGAGCGCTTCTCGCAGATCGACGCACGCTTCCGCGCGCACGACGGCTACGCGCTGGATGCGCAGGTGGGCGCGGTGCTCGACGGTCTCGGCTTCACCAAGCAGGACTGGACGCGGCGCACGGAGGAGTTCAGCGGCGGATGGCAGATGCGCATCGCGCTGGCCAAGCTGCTGCTGCAGAGGCCAGACCTGCTGCTGCTGGACGAGCCGACGAACCACCTTGATCTTGAAACGCGCAACTGGCTCGAGAACTACCTGCGCTCCTATCCAAAGGGCTTCATCCTCATCTCGCACGACCGGTATTTCCTCGATGTGACCGTGAACAAGATCGTGGAGATATGGAACAAGGGTCTGCACTTCTACCACGGCAACTACGAAAAGTATCTGCAGCAGAAGGCGGAGCGGCGGGCGCAGCTTGAGGCTGCCTATCGCAACCAGCGCGAGCACATCGAGCACCTGGAGGCCTTCATCTCGCGCTTTCGCTACCAGGCCACCAAGGCCAAGCAGGTGCAGAGCCGCATCAAGGAGCTGGACAAGATCGAGCGCATCGAGATTCCGGTCGAGGAGCCGGTCATCCACTTCACCTTTCCGCAGCCGCCGCCCTCGGGCCGCACGGTGGTGGAGGTTGCCGGCCTGCACAAGTCCTACGGCGAGAAACGCGTGCTCGAGGACGTAAGCTTCACCATCGACCGCGGCGACCGCATCGCGCTGGTGGGCGCAAACGGCGCAGGCAAAAGTACGCTGGTGCGGATGCTCTCCGGCGCGGAGCCGCCCACGCGCGGCACGCTGAAGCTGGGCCACAACGTGGTGGCCGAATACTTCGCGCAGGACCAGTACAAGGTGCTGGACCCTGCCGCGCGCATGCTGGATGACATCAGCCGCACCGCGCCCCGGGTGCCTGATGCCGACCTGCGCGGGCTGCTGGGCTGTTTCCTGTTCTCAGGCGACGACGTTTTCAAACCGCTGGGCGTGCTCTCCGGCGGTGAGCGCAATCGCTATGCGCTGGCGCGCATCCTGGTGAGCCCGGCAAACTTCCTGCTGTTGGACGAGCCCACCAATCACCTGGACCTGCGTGCAAAGGATGTGCTGCTGGAAGCCGTAAACAGCTTCACCGGCACGGTGATCTTCGTCTCGCACGACCGCTACTTCATTGACCGGCTGGCCACGCGCGTCTTTGAAGTGGAGAGCGGGCACGTGCACGTCTACCCGGGCAACTATGAGGACTACCTCTACCGCAAGCAGGGGCTGGTCGGAGCCGCTGCCCCGCCACAGGCCACCCTTGCTGTTACGCCCGCGGCGGCGGAGAAGGCGGAGCGCCCCGCCAAGCGCGTAAACCCGATCAGGCT
>CAYQYM010000220.1:0-4725 GCA_964421715.1 uncultured Acidipila sp. | reverse complement strand
GAGATGGACGGCTTCGAATCGAACGACGGCGTGATCCTGGTCGCCGCCACCAATCGCCCTGACGTGCTGGACCCGGCGCTGCTGCGTCCCGGCCGCTTTGACCGCCGCGTCGTGGTGGGGCGTCCTGATGTGCGCGGCCGCGAAGAGGTCTTGCGGGTTCACGCCAAGAAGGTTCCGCTCTCTGACGACGTGGACCTGAGGGTGCTCGCGCGCGGAACGCCGGGCTTCTCTGGCGCGGACCTGGCCAACATGGTAAACGAGGCGGCGCTGAACGCGGCACGCGCCAACCGCAAGAATGTGATGATGCTGGACTTTGAGCAGGCCAAGGACAAGGTCCTGATGGGCGCCGAGCGCAAGTCCATGCTGCTGACCGATGAAGAGAAGCGTGTCACGGCTTATCACGAGGCCGGGCACGCCATTGTTGCCGCGATGCGCGACCATGCAGACCCGCTGCACAAGGTGACGATCATTCCTCGTGGCATGGCATTGGGCGTGACCATGCAACTTCCCGAGGACGACAAGCACACCGTCACCAAGGATTACCTGGAGACGCAGCTTGCCATCCTGATGGGCGGGCGCATCGCCGAGGAGATCTTCCTCAAGCAGATGACGACCGGCGCGGGCAATGACATCGAACGTGCCACGGAGCTGGCCCGCAAGATGGTCTGCGAGTACGGCATGAGCCGCATGGGTCCGCTCACCTTCGGCAAGAAGGAGGAGCAGATCTTCCTGGGTCGCGAGATCTCCCAGCATCGCGACTTCTCAGAGGAGACGGCGCGGCAGATCGACGCCGAAGTACGCAGCCTGGTGGACGAGGCGTACCGTTCCGCCTATGCGCTGCTTGACGGCAACCAGCCGGTGATGCATCGCATGGCGCAGGCGCTGCTGGAGCGCGAGACACTGGATGCGAACGAGATTCGTATGATCATCGAAGGTCGCGAGTTGCCGCCGCTGAACACGGGCGGCGGTCCTGGTAGCCCGGCCGTCGCGGATGTGCAGCAGGTGCTCAAGCCGGAGCCGAAGCACGGCAGCGGCTTCCCTGAGGGCAGCCCGTCCCCGGCTTAGTCCATCTCCCTTTCTTCAATCTCAACAAAACGGGCGGCCATCGTGGCCGCCCCGCTACTTTGCTCGCCTGGCCGCGCACGCTTGACGGCGCACCGCCCCCTCCCTAGCATCGACTTCAGAGATGCCTGAAAATACACCTGCTCCCCGCGTACGCTTCGCACCTTCTCCCACCGGATATCTGCACGTTGGCGGTGCCCGCACGGCGCTCTTCAACTGGCTGTTTGCGCGCCACACCGGCGGCACATTCATCCTGCGCATTGAAGATACGGATTTCGAGCGCTCCTCTGAGCCGATGGTTGAGGGCATCCTCGCAGGTATGCGCTGGATCGGACTGGACTGGGACGAGGGTCCGTTCTTCCAGTCAAAGCGGCTGCCGCTCTACCGGCAGACGGCGGAGAAGCTGCTCGCCGGCGGCCATGCGTACTACTGCTTCTGCGGCAAGGAAGAGTTGGAACAGCGCCGTGCCGCGGCAACCGCGGCGGGGCACCCTCCGATGTATGACCGGCGGTGCCGCGCGATGGCGAAAGACCAGGCTGCAGCCCGCAAGGCCGCTGGCGAGGCTGCCGCAGTACGCTTTGCCGTGCCGGAGTCTGGAGTAACGCGCTTTCAGGATGCAGTCTTCGGCCAGGTGGAGTTCGCCAACGCGGAGCTGGAAGACTTTGTGCTGCTGCGTTCGGACGGCATTCCCACCTACCACCTCAGCGTCGTGGCCGACGACATCGACATGCGCCTGTCGCACATCATCCGCGGTGCGGACCATCTTTCAAACACGCCCAAGCAGGTGTTGCAGTATCGCGCACTGGGCCGTGAGCTGCCGGTGTTTGCGCATGTGCCGCTGATTCTCGGCCCGGATAAGACGCGGCTTTCCAAGCGCCACGGTGCAACCAGCGTCATCGCCTACAAGGACATGGGCATTGTGCCCGAGGCCTTCCGCAACTTCCTCGCGCTGCTCGGGTGGACGCCGGGAGGCGAGGACAAAGGCCGCGAGCTCTTCTCGTCTGAGGAACTGATGAAGAGCTTCTCGCTCGACAACATCTCAAAATCGAACGCCGTCTTCGATAACGACAAGCTTGCATGGTTCAACACCGAGTACATCCGCGCGATGAGCGCCGAGGCGCTGCTGCCCCTCATCGAGCAGGAGTGGGCGGCCGCCGGGTTAAAGCCTTCACGGTCGCGCGATGAGGTGTTGGCGGCCATTGACCTCGTTAAGCCGCGTGCGCGCAGCCTGAAGGACTTCGCCGGCTCGTTCCGGGCTTATTTTACTGACAGTTTCTCCTGCGACCCGGCTGCGGTGGCCAGGTTCCTGAGTGATGAAGCGGTGCGCTCGATGCTGGTGGAACTGGGCCAGCGCTATGCCGCAGACCCTGAGTTCAGTGAGGCATCGACCGAATCTACACTGCGCGCCTTTGCCAGCGAGCATGGCCTTAAGGCAGGTGCGCTGATCAACGGTGCGCGCGTCGCGTTAACCGGCCAGGCGGTTGCGCCGAGCCTGTTCGCCGTGATGCTGCTGCTCGGCCGCGAACGTGTCGTGCAGAGACTGGCGGCTGCGGCAGAAATTTCAGCGGTCTGAACCGTGGTGCCCGGAACTGTCCACAAGCGGCATAATCTGCCCTTTGGTCGAGGTGTCATGCCCATGTCGGGAGCGGCGAGACGGAAGAGTCCCGAAGAGGGTACGGTCTACCTTCCCGGGCTCCCGCCGTAAGCAGCAGGCTCACCCAGGCTGCCGGCCGGTGGCAGGTGGCGGAGGTAAAGCACTATCTTCCACATGTCTTCGTCGCTGAAGATGCCCTCCGAAGGAGGCATGCCGGAAGGTGCGACGCCGTGCTGGATAATCCACTTGAGCTGGCCGTCACTGTAGGATTGCACCTGCGCGCTCGCCAGCGACGGCACAGGCGGCGAGACCACGGCGGCAAAGGGCACGCCGGTGTTCTGCCCGTCGAGCCCATGACACACAGAGCAGTACTGCGTGAAGGCGTCCTTGCCGTTGGCCACATGTTGTACGCTCGCGGCGAATGGATTCCGATCGTGTTTGCCGCCCACTGTGATGTGGTGCTTCACCCAGTTGACGAAAGCGCCCTCAAGCCTGCCGGGTGGTTTGGCCGCACAGCCAGGTAGAAGCAGAAGCGCTACGGAACTCAGTGTAAGCAGGCGGACTCTCATGTGCGCTCAGTCTGCATCGACCACGTGGACTTCAAGGGCCATCCTGCCATGACCGTTTCCGCAGAAGATGCCACACCTTCCCTGGTATTTCCCCTTCTCAGCCGGCGTGACCGTGGTCTCCACCGTCTGGCCAACAGGCATCCTCGTATTCACGCCAAGCCCGTCGATGCGAAGGCTGTGCAGCACATCATCCGAGATAAGCTCCAGCTTTACCGGCTGGCCCTTCTTCAGGGTGAGGACCGCAGGCACAAACTCGTAGCGCCTGGCGTGAATCCTGACAACCGGTATATCGACTGGATGAGCAGGGGTGGAAACGCAGAGGGCCAGGAGCGAGATGCAGCCGAAGAGAGCCGCCTTTTTCACGAACATGAATCGGGTCACCTTCCAGAGGTGCCGCCCGGCGCGGTGCCAAACGGGACCAGTGTGTGTTGCGTCAGCTTGCATTTACCGCGGGCGTAACTCAGGCCATCAGGACGTGGGTGCGGCAACGTCTGTCGCTTTACCTATAGGTTAGCTGGTATGGTCGATTCCGAGTAGAGGAACAACGGCCGTGTGAACGTCATGAACATGGACGGCCTGGCCGCCACCTTCCACCTGGAGTCATGCATGTCCTGTCCGCGTATCCGCAGTGCAGCGCCGCGTTGTAAACTGGAATCATTCACTTATACAGCCGTATGCAGCCTGTACGTCTCCTGCTTGCTGTGAGTCTTTGCGCAACCGCCGCGGCTGCTGGCGCGCAGGCGCGTTCCGACTGTCCTCTAAGGCCGCAGACGCTGGCCGCGATGCGCGGCTGCTACCGTCCATTGGTTGTGTTCAGCCGCAGCACAGGCGACGCGCGTCTCAAACAGCAACAGTCTGCACTTGACGCCGCCGCCGACGACATGATGGATCGCTTCGTCCTAATGGTTCCAGTCCTTGAAAATGCCTCGGGATATGTACCGCCGCTGGACGCGCCTTACATAGTACTGCCCAAAGCCGAGCAGGAGGCGATTCGCCACAGGCTGGGGGCGCGGGCTGGAGACTTCCAAAGCGTGCTTCTGGGGGAAGACGGCTCCGCAAAGCTCAGAAGTTCCAGGCCGCTGACCGTGGACAGGCTTAACGCGCTTATCGATGCCATGCCAACGCGCCGGATGGAGATGGCCAGGCCGCACGCGAATTAATACAGCATCCCTCGTCATCCGCTACTATCGAATCGGGAAGGGGACATCCGATGACCGAGGCCGTTGCGGACAGTCTCACCTCAGGCGGCGCCACGCTCCAGCCAGTGCACACGCCCCTGCCAGGGCGGATTGAGGCACTGAAGCGCGTGTCCAGCCTGCAGGGATTGCAGGAGCACGAGTACGTCTGGCTGGCCGAGCATGCCACGGAGTTCTGCGCTCCGTCCGGCGCAATCGTATTTCAAGAGGGCGACCCGGCAAACGAGATGAGCATTCGGCTCAAGGGAGAGATCCAGGTGCGCCGGGAACGCGGCGGCGCGGCGGTGCTCTTCATCGGGCGCTC
>CAYQYM010000219.1:0-4747 GCA_964421715.1 uncultured Acidipila sp. | reverse complement strand
AATCAGCACTGAGCGCCACCCTCTGAGCCGCCTTCTGTGCGCCCCCTGCGGCGCCCTCTGACCCGCCCGAACGAGATGCAGACGAAGCCTCGCAGGCACATTTGGACGGTACGCCGCCGCGAAAGGACACATGGTTTAAACTCCGCCCATGCACGAAGAGGCACACTTCGAGTCCAGTGAAATCGTGCGCGATGCTGTGATCGGCATGTCGGATGGGCTTACAGTCCCGTTCGCGCTGGCGGCCGGACTGTCCGGCGCCATCAGGTCCACCCATGTGGTGGTTCTCGCCGGGCTTGCTGAAATTGCCGCAGGGTCGATTGCCATGGGCCTCGGCGGCTACCTGGCCTCGCGCGGCGACTCAGAGCATTACGCCAGCGAACGCCGCCGCGAAGAACGCGAGATCGTGGAACGCACCCGGGACGAGGAAGAAGAGATCTACGAGATCTTCGAGGAGTACGGTGTGGCGCGCGCCGAGAGCGGGTTCGTGCTGCAGGCTCTCAAGCGCAATCCTCGCGCGTGGGTGGACTTCATGATGCGCTTCGAGCTAGGGCTGGAAGCGCCGCAGGCCGGCCGCGCCAGCCAGAGCGCACTTGTCATTGCCTTCTCCTACATCGTCGGCGGGCTCATTCCCCTGCTGCCCTACATGCTGCTGGCGCAGAGCGGCAGGGCGCTGCCGGTCTCGGTCGTCATCACGCTGTTGGCGCTGGCCGTATTCGGCGCGGTGAAAGGCACGCTCACCGGTGCAGGCTCACTGCGCAGCAGCCTGCAAACGACGCTGATCGGCGGCGTGGCCGCAGGCTCGGCTTACCTACTGGCACGCCTGCTCGAGACAGCCGGGCATTGATTGCAGCCGGAGGCTGCGCCGGTTGGCGGATTTCTGCGCGTCGTCGTAGCGCACCAGCTCGCCTTCGAGCACGTAATACCCGGCTTCGCCGCGCGACTTCGCCTCGCCGCGCACGATAGCTCCATGAAAGCTGTAGTGGACACCGTGTATGGCGCTGGTCTCAAAGCTGAGCCGCGGCCCGTCGGCCTCCGTCTTTGTAAAGATGTAGTTGAGCGTGAGGTCGCGCTCGCTCGCGCCCTGCCCCTGCACGGTGAGATAGCCGCTTACCTGGTGCTGGTCAAGGTCGATCTCGATCAGTTCATCGTGCGAGCCGAGCAGGTACTCGCCTGCGGCGTCCTGCGGCAGAGTGGAGCGGCCTCGCTTCTCCGTCACAATGGGCGCTTCGTTCTGGCCGCGCCGCTGCAGGGAAGGGTTCTGCGCCTGCGGCAAAAGCAGCAGGAGCAGCGCGGCGCAGCCCTGGAGAACGGTTGCAGAGATCATCCTGAATGCAGGGCCAGCCTACGGCTGGCGCTGCTTCCGCGCAGCTTCAAATTCATCGCCAGGCCGCCAGGTTACGCCTGCCGGAGCAGAGAGCGTCTGCCAGCCTAGCAGGAAGCCGAACTGCGCCATCTTCGCGTCACCCCGAAAGTCCATCTCGGGCCGGTACTCGTCCGAGGGCTGGTGATAGTGATGCGCGGTGAAGTCCTCCATCTGCGCGCGCCCCCACGCGGCGTCGTGCCCTTCGAACAAGGTACCCTGGCCGATGGAAAACGCCGGGATGCCGACACGGGCGAAGCTGAAGTGGTCTGACCGGTAGTAGTGGCCCGCGCCAGGAAACTGGTCCGGCTGGATGGCGAGGTGAAACGCGGCGGCATCCTTCTGCACCTGCGGGAAGAGGCTGGTGCGCTCTGAGCCCGAGACCTCAGCCGAGGCAGGAACACCGATGGGATTCAGTTCGTCGTAATTCAGGTCGACGGCGATCTGGCCCGCGGGCACCGGCGGGTGCATGCCGAGGTACTGGGAGCCGAGCAGTCCCTGTTCTTCGGCCGTGACGGAGGCGAAGTAAACATCGTGCGGCGGCGTCAGCGTCGGGTCGGCATAGGCGCGCGCAATCTCGAGCAGGATGCCGCAGCCGGTCGCATTGTCCGCCGCGCCGTTGTAAATGTTGTCGCCCTTCGCCGCCGGATCGATGCCGAGGTGATCGTAGTGCGCGGAGTAGAGCACGGCCTGGCCCGGGGCCGCGCCGCTGCGCTTTGCCACCACGTTGGCCGACTCGTAAGGTCGCACGCGGCTCACGATGTGCGCCTTGAACCGCACCGGCAGCTCTATTGGCTTGAAGCCCGGCTTGCCGGCCGCGGTGATGAGCTGGTCCAGATCGCCCTTGCCGGCCGCGGAGAGCAGCCTCTGCGCCGTGTCGTGCTGAATCCATGCCGCGGCCTTGAGCGTGGCCGCGGGATCTCCCTTGAGGTAAGACTTCTCGATCGCCTGCGAGTTGCGCACCACGTCCCAGGGATAGCTGGCGAGATCTTCGCGGTGGATGATCAGCACGCCGGCAGCGCCCAGCCGCGCCGCCTGTTCATATTTGTAGGTCCAGCGGCCATAGTAGGTGAGCGCCGCGCCCTTGAAGAACTTTTCGTCGCTCGAAGGAGGCTCGTTCACAATCACCAGCAGCACCTTGCCCTTCACATCCACGCCGGCGTAGTCGTTCCAGTGGTACTCCGGTGCATTGATGCCGTAACCCACAAATACGACCGGCGCATCCAGGTCGCTGGTCGCATTGCCGGTCTCGTCCTTGAGCACATAATCCGTGCTGTAGCTGAGCGGAATGGGCGCGCCCTGCCGTGGAACGAAGCTCGCCGTGGTCTTGTCTTCCACCGTGTGAACAGCGTAAAGCGGCACCTTCTGGAAGTAGCTGCCGTCGTCGCCTGCCGGCTTGAGACCATCGAGGGCAAACTGTGTGGCAATGTACTCGGCTGCGAGCTCACCGCCGCGCAGGCCGGGGCCGCGGCCTTCCAGCAGGTCGCTCGAAAGAAACTTCACGTGGGCGCGAATCTTCTCAGGATCAATGGATGCCGCGGCGCTTTGCACCACGGCCGGAACCCCGGGCAGCGCCGGTACGGGAGGAGCCTGCTGCGCTACCAGGGCAGCAGACGCCGTAAGTGGCAGCAGGGAAGTAAGCACAATACGTTTACCAGTCAATTTCAGAGACTCCTTTCGTTGTTCCGGATCAAGCGCCAGGCAGTTTCGCTGTTCACAAGACTATCTCTCCCAGGTCAGCATTGGGCAGCAGCACCGGCAGCCGGTCGCCCGCATAGCCCGGCCACACCTTTAGGCGCTTGAGCGCCTTGCGGGCCAGCCCAGTCAGAGGCAGGTCCGGCAGCTCGGCTGCAGTAAACCAGCGGCGGTGCGGATGACTGGCCGCCTTGCCGCGCGGCGGAGGCATGTCAAACACGCGCACGTAATAGTTCGTGTTTGTAATGGCGTGCCGGAGGGAGAGCACCGGGTGCGCCCCGGCCGGCGATGCGCCATCGGGAATCGGCGGCAGCTCCCACATGCCCGGCATCAGCGTGAGACTGTCCGCTCGATGCTCCAGCAGGACGTACGTATTAATGCGGGCCGCGGTCCCGCGCCGTACACGCGCGATGAAGGCGTAGTCCGCGCGCCTGCTCAGCATGGCAGCGCGCGGGGCCGCGGCGTGCTCGCCCCGGGTGGCGCAATAGCGGCTGACCGGGCAGACCAGACAGTGAGGGCCGGTGGGCAGGCAGAGGGTCGCGCCCAGCTCCATCATGGCCTGGTTGAAGTCTCCAGGACGCCTGCGGTCTACAAGCTGCTGCGCAAGGGCCTGCATGGCGGCAGCGGAGACATGCGGGCCGCGTTTATCCGATCCGAGAGGCTTGGCAACCTCGTCTGCAGTCCGGCCCCGGACTGAAAGCGGCGCCAGCCCTGCGAGCCGGGTGAGCACGCGCTGCACGTTGCCATCCACCACTGCAATGCGCTCTCCGAAGCCGATGCTTGCCACCGCCGCCGCCGTGTAGTCGCCAATGCCTGGAAGGCTGCGCAGCTCGGCCGAGTTCCCCGGCAGGCGGCCGCCGAGCTCAGCCGCGACAAACTGTGCGGCGCGGTGCAGCATACGCGCGCGGCGGTAGTAGCCCAGGCCGCTCCACAAGGCCAGCACCTCGTCTTCGCGCGCCGTTGCGAGCGTAGCCATGTCAGGAAAGCGCTTTATGAAGCGCTGAAAGTACTCCACCACCGCGGAGACGCGCGTCTGCTGCAGCATGATCTCTGAGACCCAGATAATGTATGGATCGTGGGTGCGCCGCCAGGGCAGGTCGCGGGCATTGCGGTCATACCATACCAGCAGGCTGCCGCGCAGGTCCCGGATCTTCGCCGGGGAGAGCGCCGTGCCGTGGACTTTGCCGGAATTTGCGTCAGGCATGCAAGCCGATTCTAATGCCCCGGGAAGACGGTTTGATATCGCCGGAAAACATCAGATGACCACCGTCTCCTTGTACTCGCCGAAGACTTCGCGCAGTGTGGCGGCGACCTCACCCACGGTCGCATAGCTCTCGACCGCGTTAAGAATGGCCGGCATCAAATTGGCGCCGCTGCGCGCGTGCTGCTTCACGGCGGCCAGCGACTGCCGCCACCGCTCCGGATCGCGGCGCAGTCGCATCGCCCGGACCCGCTCCACCTGCCGGCGTTCCAGCTCCGGGTCGATGCGCTGGATGGGAACCTCGGGCTCCTCTTCGCGAGTAAAGCGGTTTACGCCGACCACCACCGCACGGCCTTCATCAACGGCACGCTGATACTCATAGGCCGCGCTCTGGATTTCCTGCTGCACCCAACCGCGCTCGATGGCGCTGCGCATGCCGCCGAGCGCACGTATGCGGTCCAGGTAGCCGAGGGCCTCCTGCTCGAGCCTGT
>CAYQYM010000218.1:0-4750 GCA_964421715.1 uncultured Acidipila sp. | reverse complement strand
TGCACCAGCAGGCCCACCACGGGGCTGCGGTCTGACCGGACGCAGTTTGTCAGGAACCACAACGCTCAGTATGACACCGTGCAGTCGCTCAGCGCCACGGTCGAGTTCCGGGCCTCAGTTGGCGGCGAGCGCAAGGGCAAGGTCACCGACTATACCTCCTTCAGCGGCTACATCCTGCTGCGCAAGCCCGAGATGCTGCGCGTGCTGGGGCTGGTGCCGGTGCTGCGCACGCGCGCTTTTGACCTCGCCAGCGACGGCGAGAACTTCAAGCTGCTCATTCCCTCAAAGAACACGGCTATCGTGGGCCTGAATTCCGTGACCGGTTCGGCCAAGAATGCGCTCGAAAATATGCGGCCAAACATCTTCTTCGATTCCCTGCTGATCAAGAGCATCACGCCGGAAGAGCTCTACAGCGTGACCACGGAGACGAAGACGGTACAGGATCCGCAGACGCGCCGGTTCCTGGTGCAGCCGGACTACGACCTGACCGTGCTGCGACGCGACAAGGGCAGCAACGAGCTTGTGCCGGAGCGCGTTATCCACTTCAGCCGCATCGACCTGCTGCCCTACGAAGAGGACATCTATGACAAGGCCGGAGACATCCAGACGCAAGCCCTTTACGGCCCCTACCAGTCATTCGGCAACGTGCGCTTTCCCGGCAGCATCACCATTCGCAGGCCGCTTGAGGAGTACCAGATCGTCGTCTCCATCCTGAAGCTGACTGAAAACCTGCACCTCTCCGACGATCAATTTCAATTGAAAATTCCCGAAGGCACACAGATCAAGACGCTGCACTAAGCCGGCAGGGCCGCCGGCAGGCAGGTAAACTGATGACCGTGCCCCAGTATTTCTCAAGGCCGGACAAGCGCGCATCCGGGATCACAGCCGACAGGCGGCCGCCGGGCGCAGCCCTCTGGATCATCAAGATGTTGCTGGTGCTGCTCGCCGTCATCGCGCTGGCATCGCTGATTGCGTGGCGGCTCATCTTTCCCTTTTTCCATCGGCTACCTGTACATCCCGCGACCGCGGCGAAGTTTGTTAGCATCCGGAGTGGAGGAGACACATGGAGCAACCAAATGGCGCGGCAGCGAACACCTCGCGCCGGAATGAGGACATCGCGCTCGACCTGCTGAAGTTTATCGCGGGCACCACGGGTTTAGGCCGCGCGGCCGCGCCCGCCACCGGTTTCACCGCGGCGAGCGCGCCGAAGCAGGAGGACCAGGTGAACCACCTGCTCGAGCTCTACACCCGCTGCCTTCACACCGTGCAGGGAGACGCGCGTTAGCGCGGAGAACGGCTCCCCTGGATCACACCTACGAACCGGCGGCGGCTGATCCTGGCGGTGCGCCGCAGACCACGCTCCGCGTCGCAGTCTGCGGAGCGGGCGTCTTTGGCCGCAACCACCTGCGTATCTATCGCGAGCTGGCCGCAGCAGGAGCACGGCTCACGCTGGCAGCCATTATCGAACAGGACAGCACACGCGCTCCCGGTCTGACTGCAGAGTGGGGCTGCCCGGTGTTTCGCACCCTTGAAGAATGCCTGAGCCAGGTGCAGCTTGACGCGGCTTCGGTCTGCGTTCCTACAGTGGCGCATCATTCACTGGCCGCAGCGCTGCTCGACGCCGGCATTGATGTACTGGTTGAGAAGCCTCTGGCGGCCACCCTGACCGAGGCCGATGCACTGATCTCCTTGGCGGAGGCGAGGCAGCGCATCCTGCAAACGGGTCACCTCGAACGGTTCAATCCCGCTGTGCAGGCGGTGCTGCCGCTGCTGAACAGGCCCATGTTCTTTGAGGCGCACCGGCTAAGTCTCTTCAGTCCTCGCTCGCTGGACGTGGATGTCGTGCTGGACCTGATGGTGCACGATCTCGACATCGTCCTGAGCTTTGCGGCCTCGCCGGTGCAATCGTTGTATGCCGTGGGCCTGCCAGTGCTCTCGCGCAAGGTGGACATCGCCAATGTTCGCATCGAGTTCGAGTCAGGCTGCGTGGCCAACTTCACAGCCAGCCGGGTCAGCACGGAGCTGGTGCGCAAGCTGCGCTTTTTTCAGCCGCACCAGTACCTCTCCATCGACTACGCGCGTCAGGATCTGCTCATCATCAATGTAGATGCCGCCGAAGAGCGAGGGCTCGGATTCACCAAGCCGGCAGTGGAACGCGCCGAACCGCTGCGGCGCGAGATCGAGTCCTTTATTGACAGCGTACACACGCGCCGGCCGCCGCTGGTGAGCGGAGCAGCAGGCCGCGCCGCCCTGTCCCTGGCCCTCGACATAAATGCAGCCATAGCCGAACACGCCATGCGCGCCGGTCTTTAACGCTTACCGGCCCGATGACAGCGGCAAGCCCGGTGGAAGACCTGCCTTCGGGGCCTGGTCCGATGTCGCCGATCCCCGCAGGCTGATGTTTTCCGGCGCATCAAACTGTATACACACCCTCTGCAACTTTTGCGCTCCGGTTGCCCCTCCTATGCGTACACCTATTTAGAGGGTAGTGACCGCAACGGGAGCACGCCCGGGAGCACTCATGGACAAGAGCAAGGTCGAGAAGTTTTCCATAGCGGAGCTGGCAAACCTGCGGCTCGAACTAATGCAATCCTCGATCGACTCGTGGCAGGCCGCGCACCTGCTAACCGCCTTCCTTGCGGGACGCGGCTATGGTGTCGACTCCGCCCTGGTAAGCGATGCGGTGCTGCGCCTGGAGTCCACCGGCTGCACGACAGACTCGATGCAGGCGGAGCTTGAGCGCGTCGCGCTGCTGATGTAGCGCCCGGCCATCGACCGTTCGTCCTGTCAAAAACAGGCGGCGCGACGCCTGGCCGGGCAGCCGCGCCTGTTTAACGCGCCTGAGCTTGTTAATACGTGAACTTGAGCGCGAGCTGAATGATGCGGGGGTCGAAGGTGGAGGTGATCTTGCCGAAGCTGCCGGCGCCCGCGCTGAGGTTGGTCGAGGGCGGCTGAAAGTTCGTCTTGTTGAGAACGTTGAAGAATTCCGCGCGGAACTGCAGGCGCGACTCCCCGGTGACGGCAAAATTCTTCATCGCGGCGAAGTCCGTCTGGTAGAACGGGTCGCTGCGCACTGGATGGCGGGAGAGATCGCCGAACGTGGCCTGCAGTGCGCCATTCACCTGCGCGGCAGGCGCAGCGAAGGCGTTGTAATTCAGGTACTGTACGCGGTTGCCCCGGGCATGCGCCAGCAGGCTCACGCCGGGAACGCGATTGGGGCGATACTCGTTCGCGCCACGGTAATCCGCGGCGATGCCCGAGACCTGGTTGGCAGCCGGCGGGGTATACAGGATCGTGAGCGGCTGGCCGGACTGCATGCTGTTGATCGCGCTCACCTACCAGCCTCCTGCGACAGCGTTCAAAAGACCACCCTGGTTCATGTAGTGACGGCCGCGGCCGAAGGGCAGATCGTAGATGAGGCTGGTGGTGTTGTTCAGCGGCTGAGCGTAAGCAGAGGGGCCGTAATCCGCACGCATGTTGTAAATATTTCCGGCGCTTGAGTAGTTGCCGTTCGGGTCTTCAAGCGAAGCCGCCGCATTGTCAAAGGTGCGCGACCAGGTGAAGGAGTTCAGCAGCGTGAGCCCGGCCACGGCGCGCTGTTCATACCGCACCTGCAGGCCGTTGTAGTTGGAGTAGGCGCCGTTGAAGGCGTAAGTGATGTCTCCGAAGGTGGGGATGGGCCGGACGAAGGTATTGGTGACCGGGTTGACGCCGAGCGCCGGATTGCCCTGGTTGTAATTCGCGAACTCGAGCAGCTTGATACCGCGATTGCCCACGTAGGCCACGTCGAGAATCGCGTTGCGCGTAAGCTGCCGCTGCACGGAGAGAAAATAGCTTTCCACGTAGCTGTCGCGATAGTTGCGCGGCATGTAGGCGATGTTCGCCGTGCGCGGATTGTAGTTTCCGGAGTCGGTAAAGCCCTGCGGCACGCCCTGATCGAAGGTGCGGTAGCCCGGCGTTCCGGGGCCGGCCTGCGAAACGACACCAAAGGTGACCTGCGGCGGATTGATGGAGAGCACGTTGCCCGAGCCGGCGCGGTTATAGTGAATGAAACTCACACCAAAGCCGCCGCGCAGGGCGGTTTTGCTGCTGGCCGCGTAGGCGAAGCCGAAGCGCGGACCGAAGTCGTTCAGGTCAGGATCGACCAGTGTGCGGTTATAGATGCTGCCACTGCGCGCCTGTAGCAGCCTGCCTGTACTGGGTGAGGTGGCCGGGTCAAAGTTCGAGAGGATGTTGTTCTTCTCGTAATAGGGCGTGCCGAATTCCCAGCGCAGCCCCATATTTAACGTCAGCTTTTCGGTCGGCTTCCAGTCGTCCTGCACGTAGGCAAAGTGCATCTGCTGCCGTAATTGTGCGACGAAGAAGGTGGAAAGCGAGTAGCGGCTCATCGAGCCGAACAGAAAGTCCGCGAAGTAGTCTCCCGAATACTTTCCCTGGAAGTAGAAGAGCCCGTAAAGCGGGTTCACGTCGTTCACGGCCATGGCCGTGTGCATGTATTCGTAACCGAACTTGAGCGAATGATGCCGGAGCACCCAGGTGTAGTTCACCTTCGGGTCCCATACGAAGGGATACTGCCACTGCGGATTGGTCGCCTGGCGGCCGAGATTCGAGTAGCCCGTGATGGCGATGGTGGGAAGGCCGCCCACCAGCGTCGGGTCCGTCGGCAGGCCCGGGACCGTAACGGCCGGCTGCCCGAGCGATAGCGTAAACTTTCCGCCCTTGGTGTAGTTCGCACCCAGGCGCGCGTCGG
>CAYQYM010000217.1:0-4843 GCA_964421715.1 uncultured Acidipila sp. | reverse complement strand
CCGTTGGCGTGGCCAGGGCCTTCGCACAGCAGCAAGACCACCAGTAAGGAAGCCAATGCCCGCATTTCTGTTTGAACTGGGACTCGAAGAGGTTCCCGCCCGGATGCTGCCCGCTGCCCAGCAGGAGCTGGCGCGGCGCGTGCACGACCTTCTGGCCCGCGAGCGGCTGCTAGCCGCCGGTGCCGAGAGGATGAGCTACTCGACACCGCGCCGGCTGGCCGTCTGTGTCTGGGGACTCCTTGAGTCACAAGCCGATGCGGAAGAAAAGCTTACGGGTCCTTCCTGGAGTATTGCTTTTAAAAATGGTGAGCCAACGCCAGTGGCTGCGGCCTTTGCGAAAAAAGCTGGCGTGCCGCTTGCAGCGCTTGAAAAGGCGGTCAACTCCAAAGGCGAGTACGTCTCCGCGCGCGTGGTGCGCCGGGGGCAATCTGCCGCCGAGGTGATCGCCGCAGAGCTGCCGAAAGAGCTGGCCGCACTCTACTGGCCCAAGAGTATGTATTGGCGCGCGGGTAAGCCGGAGCGCTTCGTGCGCCCCGTCCAGTGGATGCTAGCCCTTCTGGACCATGCTATCGTGCCGGTCGAGTTCGCTGGCATCCACGCAGGAAATCTCAGCTATGGGCACCGAATCCTCCACGGCCGGCACGCCATCACCGTGAACAGTCCCGGCAGCTACGCCGCGGCGCTGGCGACAGGTAAGGTCCTGGTCGACCCGGCCGCGCGGCGGCACCGTATCCGCAAGGCGCTCGACCAGGCAACCCGCACCGTTCCTGGAGTGCGCTGGCGCGAGGACGAGCCGCTGCTCGACGCGGTTACGCACCTCACGGAGTGGCCCTCTGTCCTGCTGGGCGGCTTCGACCCTGAGTTCCTCAAGCTGCCCGAAGAGGTCCTGGTCACTGTAATGCGCGACCACCAGAAGTACTTCGCCGTGGAGAGTGCGAACGGCGCCCTGGCGCCTTACTACCTGGCCGTTCTCAACACCGAGGCAGACGAGGCAGGGCAGGCCGTCATCCGCCATGGGAATAACCGCGTGCTGCGCGCCCGCTTTAACGACGCGCGCTTTTTCTGGGAGGTCGATCAGAAGACCCCGCTGCGCGACCGCGTGCCCTCGCTGCGCCAGGTCACCTTCCAGCGCGACCTCGGCTCCTACCTCGCTAAGACCGAGGCCAACCTTGACGTCGTCCGCCGGATCATCGCCACGCTTGCCGCACGGCGGCCTGAGTTCGGCGGCAGCGCGCTGCTGCAGAATGCTGAGACTGCTGTTGAGCTCGCCAAGGCTGATCTCACCACCGAGCTCGTGAAGGAATTCACAGAGCTGCAGGGCATCATCGGCGGCCTCTACGCGCGCGCCCAGGGGCTTGGCGAGGAAGTTGCGCAGGCCATCTACTGGCAGTACCAGCCCGCAGCCGTTGACGGCGCGATTCCGCCCACGGTAGAAGGCCAGGTGCTCGGCCTTGCGGACCGTATCCAGACCATCACGGCCATGTTTAGCTTGGGCCTCGAGCCAACTGGCTCGAAAGACCCTTTTGCGTTGCGGCGTGCCGCGAATGCAATCGTACGCATTCTGGCCCTTTCCGGCCTGCCGCTCTCCATCGCTGACCTGCTCGACGCTGCCGGCGCATGCACTCCCGCACTCACGGCGAAGGTGCGGTCGTCGCTTGAGAGCTTCTTCCGAGAGCGCGTCGAGTTCTACCTGCGCGAGGTGGGCGGCTACGCCTACGACATCGCGAATGCCGTTCTGGCGGCCGGCTTCATCGACATTCCTGACACTCTGGCCCGCGCCGGGGCGCTTACGGCGGTGCGCGGCTCGGAGGACTTCGCCGCCATCTCCGCGGCCTTCAAGCGCAGCAAGAATATTCTGCGGCAGGCTGCTGAAAGAGATTTGGTTAGCGGGCAGATAGCCGCGCAGGGTGTGGCGGAGAACCTGCTTGCCGAGGAAGCCGAGCGCGCCCTCTACCGCGCCGCGTCTGAGCTGGCCCCCCGGGTTGAGCAGTTGCGCTCCCGCCGCGATTACACCGCGGCGCTCGAGCAGATTGCCACCCTGCGCCCGCACGTGGATCTCTTCTTCGACAAGGTCATGGTAATGGCCCCGCAGCAGGATCTTCGGCAGAACCGCCTGGCACTCATCGCCTATGTGCTGGCCGACTTCTCCAGGGTCGCGGACTTCTCGGAGATGGTCACAGGCGCGTAGGCCGGCAGCTTTGGCCCACGACTGCAGCAGAGGCGACCTACCGCGACCCCGTCCCCAAAGCTGCGCCCGGATCCGGGTCTGCGCCGGGGTTGCTGAGGAACCTGTCGATGACCGGGCCGATTCGCTTGGCCTCGCAGCCTGGCGCAGAGTGGCCGCAGTCGCTGTCCAGCACCAGCGTCTGCGCGTGCAGCAGCCGGGCCAGCGCCAGCGCAGGCACCGGGTTCACCATGTGATCCTGCGCCGCGTTGATGATGAGCATCGGCACCTTGATGCGCTTCACGATGGTCAACAGGTCTGTGCCGCGCGCAATGTCCTGCCCGATCATTGCATTCAGTTGAAAGAGGTAGTCGTTCGCGTCAAAACTGCGCGCGTGCTCCGTGCTCCTGAAAAACTCAGGAAACTGGTCGCGCGTGGTGTGGTCTACGCGAAACTGCGGCGTGGTCAGGTGCATGTTGTGGAGGAGCGAGACCAGCGGCAGCTCTGGCTGTTGGGTGTAATCGCCCCCCTGCCACGCAGGGTCAGACCTAAGCGCGAGCGCCTCGCTCTGCCAGAGCAGCAGGTCGTAGGAGGTAAGCTGGGGCGAGCCGACGACCGGCACCGCCGCATCCATGAAATTCGGGTAGCTGACCACCCACTGAAAGGTTTGCATGCCGCCCATAGAGACGCCGATCACCGCATGCACGTGCTTCAGGTGAAGCACCTCGGTCGCGAGCCGGTGTTCGGTCTCCACCATGTCGCGGATGCTGAACTGCGGAAATCTCATGCCGTGCTGCGCTGTGCTGTTTGAGGGTGAGCAGGAGACGCCGTTGCCCAGCGGGTCGATAGCGACGATGAAGTATTTTCTATCATCGATAAGCCGCCCGGGCCCGATCAGCCCTGAGGCGTCACCGCTGCGGCCGGTAAACCACATTGGCAGCAGGATCACATTGGACTGCTGCCGGTTCATCGTTCCGAAGACGCGATAGCCCAGCGTGCAATCGTGAATTCTCTGTCCGGACTCGAGTTTTACGTCGTGCAGCGCCCCGAGCTGGAGCGCCGGGGGCTGGCTCTGCGCCTGCATCGCCACCGGGATGGCGCACAACAGCAGCGCCCGGAAGCACGTCAAAAGGCGGCCCAGCACTCGAGCGGGTCTGACTGGATCAAGAAGGCGCGGGGATTTGAGGTGACGCATAACAGGCCACATTTTGCCATGGCTGAGAGGGAAGCGGGGGCAGGCGGGCACCCAAAACCAGCTATTAGCCCGGCTGCGGCGCTCACTGGCCGCTGTAAACGGACCTCCTGCGCCCCTGTGTCGCCAGCGTGTGCCTGGGAAGAAAGATGCTAACGCAGGCGCCCGGATACTCCGGGTTCGTGCTGTTGTCGATCCGCAGCATGCCTCCGTGTTTTTGTACGATGCCCAGGCTGACCCACAAACCAAGGCCCGTACCGCGCTCGCCCTTGGTGGTGAAGAAGGGCTGAAACAGGTTGCCCGCCACCTCGGGCGGAATGCCGGCGCCCGTGTCCAGAATCTCGATCGTGGCACCGGTGCCGTGGAACTCCTCCGCCGGTGCTGGCTCGAGCGTAATCCTGATGCGACCGGCGGGAGCGACCGCCTCCGCGGCGTTCATGATGGTATTTGTCAGCACCTGGCGAAGCTCGGCCGGGAAGCCCTCGACCGGGAGCGTCTCCGAGTAGCGCCGCTCCACCTCGACGTGCTGTTCGCTGAGACGCCGCTCCAGCAGCAGCAGGACGCTGTCCAGCAGGTCGCCCAGGTTCACCGGCACCGGGGCCTTCGGCTCGCGATAAAGGCTGAGCAGGGTGCGGCTGATCTGCAGGGTGCGGGACAGCTCCTGCTGCGCCATGCCGAGATACTCCGCCCGCTTCGCCGCGTCCTCTTCCTGGGAGAGCAGGTAGTGCAGGTTTGCCACCGAGTCCAGCGGGTTATGAATTTCGTGTGCGATGCTGGCCGCCAGCCTGCCCGCCAGCGCCAGCTTCTCGTTAGACAGCAGGGCTGCGGCTGAGCGCCTCTGCGTCGTCACGTCGCGAAAGACCAGCACGATGCCGGCGATGGCTCCGTCGCGGTCGCGAATCGGCGCCGCGCTGTCATCGATCACGTACTCGCGTTTGTCACGGCTCAACAGAATCGTGTGGTTTGCAAGTGCCACCACCGCGTTCAGCCGCCGGACCTTTTCCACCGGATTCTCGCTGCTCTCTCGCGTCTCTTCATCCACAATATGGAAGACCTGCGTCAGAGGCAGGCCCTGTGCCTCGGTGAGGGGCCAGCCGGTCAGCCGCTGCGCCACAGGATTCATGAAGTCGACCTGCCCGCTCTGGTCACAGGTGATCACCGCGTCGCCGATGGACTGAAGCGTCGTGCGCAGCCAGCCTTCGCTGGTCTCCAGCTCCCGGGCACGCTGCTCCAGTTCTCCCAGCGCACGCTGGTAGAGGCGCGAAACCAGCCGCATTCGGCTGATCACAAAGCTCGCGATCGCGACCCCGGCGAGCAGGGCTGCCAGCAGAAGCGCGCGCATGGTGCGGGCCTCAAGCGACTGCACCTGTTGGAAGCGACTCTGCCGCAAGGTGCCCTCGGTCGCCCGCATGCGGTAGCTGGAGGCGCGCAGATCGTCCATCATTGCCTTGCCCCGCAGCACTTCCTTTACCGGGACGCCCGGGTTT
>CAYQYM010000216.1:0-4845 GCA_964421715.1 uncultured Acidipila sp. | reverse complement strand
GAGGGAAGATCAGCTCAGCCGGCGTGCATTCCTGAAGACCTCAGCTTGGATTGCCGGCGGCGCGGCCGCAGGCCTTGGGCTCTACGCCGGCGAGATTGCCCGCCACGACATCTCCATTGAGCAGCACGCGATCCGCCTGGAGCGGCTGCCCGAGACCTTCCGTGGCCTGCGCATTGTGCAGCTCTCAGACATTCACTTCGGCGAATATACGGAGGGCTTTTTCCTTAAGAGCGTCATCGAACAGGTAAACCAGCTTGCGCCGGATGTGCTGGTAGTGACTGGAGACTTCGTCAGCTATGGCCCGGCAGGGAGACGCGTGGGACTGCACTTTGCGCGCGAGTGCGCCGAGCACCTGCGGGCGCTGGAGTGTCCGCAGCGCTACGCCGTACTGGGCAACCATGACTGTATTGTAGGCGGGCCCGCGGTTCGCGACCTGGTGAATGCCAGTGGCCTGCCGGTGCTTGAAAACCAGGCTGTGCCGCTCGAGCGCGACGGGAAGAGATTGTGGATTGCAGGAGTTACCGACCCGCTGGTGGAAGGCGCGCGCTGGGACCTGGCCGTGCCCAAGGCATCGCAGAAGGAAGACGAACCGGTGATCCTGATGGTGCACGAGCCGGACTACCTGGAGGTGGCGGCGCGCTACAACGTAGACCTGATGCTCTCCGGGCATACGCACGGAGGCCAGGTGCGTATCCCGCTGCTGCCGCCGATGATGCTGCCCACAATGGGGAAAATGTACATCGAAGGGCTATTCCGCGCGGCAAACACGCAGCTTTATGTGAATCGCGGGATTGGCGCCGTGGGGCTGCCGCTGCGCTTCCGCTGCCCGCCTGAGATCACAGTGCTGACCCTGGCGTGATGGCGCGGGCTGCGTGCCGCGATCTTTCCGGGCACCCTGAACCCCAGGTGCAGGCTTCTACAGTAAAGAGGGCGGAAGCGCGCTTCCGCCCACCCCGGGCGAGCAACCTGCGCGGGCGGGTCCGTTTCTTAGCAGTTACGGAACCGACCATGACCTTTGGCATGACCCACAGCTCGTGCAGCGCCAGACTCAAGATTTTTGCCGGACTGGCTGCGCTTGCCTGGGCGGGCAGCGCGCTTGCGCAGACGAACACGCAGGGGCAGCCCAACATCAACGCGGGCATCAGCAACATCGCCGTCTACACCGGGGCAGACCCGTCCTTGCAAACACCCGTTCGCAGTTTTTTGACTTACGAAGGCGTGGACCTGCAAAGCACTCTGCGCGGCAGGCACAGCGGCGGTCTTGACGGCGCGATGCATCTTTCTCTGGACGCGGGCACAGGACAGGCGCCCTATCTCGGTGCGTACGGGATTGACCCAGGGCTGTCTCACGATCAGGAATATGTGCCGCAGACCGGTGACAGGGGCGCGCAGCGCAGCACGCTGCTGCAGCCGATGCTTACTGCTGAGCGTAGTACCCGCGCGCTGACGGCAGTGTCGCAAGGCAGCACGACGCGGTGGGTGGAAGGCTCCGCGGCGGCCGCTTACAGGCGGACCGCCGGCGTTGATGCAGACTCCAGTTACGCGGAGGAGGCCAGCGCTGCCAGGGACAGAGCTCCGGCGCGCGCAGCACAGGACCCGGCGGCATCTCCGCTGCGGCAGGACTCGATCGGGCGCGGGCTGGAGGCAGTCGAGAGACAGGACAGCACCTTGCCTTGCGTAAGTAACTGCATGAAGGAGGTGCCGGGCAGCGTAGCGCACAGCCCCGTGGCAACCTATTCGCAATCCCCTGATTCCAATCGCCCAATGGCAAGCGCATTCGACTCTGCCCACCGGCATCGGCCGCTATCTTACGGCCCTTACCCGGGCCGGGCGATGCCAAGCGTGCCCGGTCCCTTCTCCTCTAACTCTTCCTCGGGCCGGCAAGCTGCCTGGCGAAACCGCACGCACTCCGGGACGAGCAGGCGCGCAGGAGTGGGCAGCTTCACATCGCACCCTCATCAAGACGAATAGCCGTGGCCGGACCGCGATGCAGGTGTTTGCCGAAAGACATCTCCTTAGCCGGAACGAAAATTTTGGCTGGAGTCGACAGGTGCTTCATGCTGGCTGCTTGGCCGCTGGCCGCAATGCCAGGCATGCAATCTGATTCTGATCCCGGCCGTTGACCCCGGAAGAAAGTTGATTCGATGTACTCACGAGACCTGATCGAGCCGGCGCCGCTGACCAGTGTACCTTCGCTGTCCGGCTCGAAGCACGGCGGACTGCCGCCACCCCCTAATATTGCGCCTCCGGATCGGCACGATGACCGGGTGACGGCTGCCGACCTGGGCCGGCTGGTTTACCGCAACCGCTACACGCTGCTCGTTTGCGTGCTGCTGGGGCTTGCGCTCGGCATTACTTACACGATTGTGCGGCAGCGGCGCTATGAGGCCATGGCGCTGATCGAGATAGCGCCGGAGAACAACCCGGGTTTGAGCATCAGCGACTCGGCGGGCGCGATCCTGGGCGGCGATGCGGCGCAGCGGCTTGAAACGCAAATTCGCATCATTCAGAGTGATGCCCTGGCAATCTCCGTTATGCGCAGGCTGCGTATGTTTGCCTATGCGAAGTTGCCGGCTTCATCCGAGCTGAACATTTCGCCGATCTCGGAGCCCGGGGAGTACGGGCATGACGGCCTTACAGAGGATGAGCGCGAAGGTTCGCTTGCGCAGTTCCGGCATGCACTTGCTGTACGGCTGGTGCCGAACACGGAGCTGATTGAAGTTCACTTCCGCTCGCCAGATCCGAAGGTGGCCTCCACTGCGGTGAACACGCTGGTTAGCATGTACATCGAACACGCATTCCAGAGCCGGTACAACGCAGCGATGCAGATTTCGGAATGGATTGCGCGCCAGCTCGATGATGTAAAGGTGCGCGCCGAGCAGAGCCAGAAAGAGCTGGCCGACCTGCAGAAGCGCTCCGGGCTGATTGGCACCAGTGAAAACGAGAACACGGTAACGGACAAGCTGCGGCAGATCAACGAGGAGCTGACGAACGCCGAGGCAGACCGCATTGTGAAAGAGGCACAACTGCGTATGCTGGCCAACAACAGCCCGGACGCGCTGGCCTCTTCCTCCGGCGATGCCACGCTGCAGGTGCTGCGTTCACACGAGGCGCAGTTGAAGCTGCAGTACGCGCAGCTGAGCACAAAGTTTGGCGATGGCTATCCGCCGCTCAAGGAGCTCCGCAACGAGATGGCCGAGACGGAGCGGTCCATCAACGCGGAGATGAGCAAGCTCACGCAAAAGATTACAGCCGACTACGAGGCAGCAAAGCGCACAGAGCAGATGCTGCGCGGGCAATATGACCAGCAGAAGCAGCAGGCGTTTGCGCTGGATACAGATGCGGCGCAGTATGCGATTCTGCAGCGCGAGGTGCAGTCGAACCGCGACCTCTACGAGACGCTGCAACTCAAGCTGCACCAGGCCGGCATCACGGCGGGCCTGAGCTCTTCAAACACCACGGTAGTGGATTATGCGCGCGTGCCATCGCATCCAGTTGATCCGCGCGTACCGCTGGATATCGCGGCCGGGCTGGCAGGCGGGCTCTTCCTTGGCATCGGGATCTCTTTCATTCGCGCGAGCCTCGATACGACGGTGCGCGATCTTGAGGAAACCGAATCCATCACTGCGCTGCCTGCCATTGGATTTGTGCCGCGCATCTCGCATCGCGTGGAGCGCGATCCGCACGTACCAAAAGAGCTGCGCGACCCGGCGCTGATTTCTCTGACCGCGCCGAAGTCGACGACTGCCGAGGCCTTCCGCGCTCTGCGCTCTGCGCTGCTGCTCTCAAAGCCCGGCGGTGAGCCGAAGGTAATCGTGGTGACGAGCTCGGTTCCGGCTGAGGGCAAGAGCCTCGTGAGCACGAACACGGCGATCGTGCTGGCGCAGAGCGGCTGCCGCACGCTGCTGGTGGGGGCGGACCTGCGCAAGCCCAGCCTGAACCGCATCTTCAATATTCCGCTCTCGCAGGGGCTTACGTCGATGCTGGCGAAGACCGGCCACGTGGAGCCGCAGATCATTACCTCAGAGTTAACGCCGGATCTTGATGTGCTCGCGTCCGGGCCGCAGCCGCCATTTCCCGCAGAGATGCTGGCCTCCCGCCAGATGCGCGACCTGATTGCACGCTGGCGCGAGCAGTACGACTACATTGTGCTGGATACACCGCCGGTTTCGATGGTGACAGACGCGGTGGTGCTGGCCTCCATGGCAGACGTGGTGCTGCTGGTGGCAAGGATGGGCGTCGTTACGCGTGGTGCGCTGCGCATCTCCCGCAGCCTGCTGGCGCGCGCGCAGGCGCCTCTTGGAGGCGTGGTGCTGAACGGCATTGACCACGGAACGATGTACTACTACTACGGCTCGTATGCGAAGTACGGCGCTTATGGCGAGTACGGACGCGAAGAAGAGAAGAAGGGCAAGCGGGCATCATGAGAGCAAAACTCACGGCCATGCTTCTGCTGAGCCTGTGCGCCGGCGGCCCGCTTGCGCGTGCACAGGGACAGCCTTTTGCGCCTAAGCCCGTGCAGCCGGCTGCCGGGGAACAGTCCGCCGGTGTACAGGGCGGAGCCATGCCGAGACCCGCGCCTGCAAACGTGCAGATCGGGCCGGGAGACCTGATCGACGTGCGCGTGTTTGACACACCGGAGTTGAGCTCGCGGCTGCGGGTGCAGTCCGACGGGACGATTACGCTGCCTGTGGGAGGCAAGCTGCTGGTCGAGGGCATGACATCAGTCGAGGCGGCGCAAGCGCTTGCCCCGCAGCTGCGCGCCAAAGACATCATCCGCGGTCCGCCCCCGGATTGTTTTCAGACGGAGTAGTCCACGCCGGGCGTACCGGTGTACGGCGGAGG
>CAYQYM010000215.1:0-4850 GCA_964421715.1 uncultured Acidipila sp. | reverse complement strand
GGGTACGGCTTAGCGACCGCTCCGGTATGCGGTGGATAGCGGGCGGCGAAATCGTCGACGGATAGCGATGGCTGCGGCAGGCCGGCGCGAATGGCCACTGCGGTTCCTGCGGGCAGTTGCACCGGCGAGCCGTCGTTGGTCAACACCGCGGAGAGGCCCGCCGGCAGTGTGACGGTGACGGCCGTCGAATCAAACACGATGATCGCGGCCGACCCCATGATGTTCTGAATGCCGCTCGAGAGCGCTACCGGCAGGAAGCCGGGCAGGCTGAAGATGGCATCCGCCGCGAGCGGCGTCACCGAGCCGTCCAGATTACCCACATTGGTTCCGGCCTTTACTCTGACCGAAGTATTGTGTGGCAGAGTGAGCGGCGTTCCCGCCGTGAGCGCGATAGCGGGGCCACCGTTAGGACGCGTGCCCGTCACATCGGCCAAGAGCGTGGCGCGCGTGCTGTCGGGAATCGGGCTCAGCGGCTGCAGCGGCTGTCCGCTGGGCGGATTGGGTTGCGGAAGGTAGAGCGTGTCGGTGCCCTGCAGTTGGTTGAATCCGCCTTCGTTCAAGCGCCGGATCAGATTCGGCACGTACGGATGGAAGTGGGTGAAGAACTGGTAGGTGAGGCTCCGCTCGCGGAGCGTGATGTAGGGCGTGCGGTACTTCCAGGCTCCGGAAGCAAAGGCCTGGTACGCGCGTGAGGCGTCGATGGAATTGTGAAAGCTCGTCGGAAGCGCCATGATCTCTTCTCCTCAGAATCTTGCCACCGGGTTGAAATTTGCCGCCGGCAATCCGGCCTTGCGGACCGCTTGAAGCCGATTCACATTGACACCCTGACTGCCTACCAGAACAAGGCCGGCCGCCGCCGCACCCGCTTCGGCCGCGGTGAAGCCCGCCACCGTCGCACCATTCAGGTTGACCGCCGCAGTCTGCGCTCCCCCCAGCGCAGGATTTCGAATGCCGCCGGTCTTGCCGATTGCCACGCCGCCGTAGGACACGGCTACCGATGGATGCGTGACCCAGTCCGTCAAGTCGCGCACCGGGAAAACGGAGTACACGGGATCTCCGGGGTCGATGGGAATCGGCGATGCTGGCACCTGCGCCACTACGTCGATCTTGGCGATGACATTCGGATCGATCTGTGACACGACGGGGCCGATGGCCCAGCCGTCCCACTCCTCGACTACCGTTTCAGTCAGCGACGGCTGAACGAAGAATGTGCGCTCGTCGAGGAACACATTCGAACCGTTGAGACTGAGACTGCTCGCGTCTTTCACGAAGAACGGACTGACCAAGCCGCCGGCCGCCTGATACTGCGGGTCGTTGGCAGGCAGAAATGGCGGCGCCACCGCGTTTGCGCAGGTCAACAGATCGAAGTTCTGGATATGGTCCAGGATCTTCTCCGTTTCGTTGGTGCCGGCGCCATTGGTCTGAATGTCATTGAGGAACGTCGCGGTGAGGGCTGAAGAGCCCGTATACATGGTGGCGTCCACGCCCGGTGCATCGTAAGGCATCGGAGGCGGAAATTCATAGAATGCCGAGCTGAATACGGGATCGCAGTTCTTGCTGGTGATGCGGAACGTGTGGTTGGCTCGCTGAACCTGACTTGGATCCTTGCCGGCGAGCGCCGCAAAAATCTCCCCGAAGATCCATGCGATGTCGTAGATAATCGGAAAGTCTACGTGGACCTTGAGCGCCCCTTCGTCGCCGTTGCTGTCGGTCTCCTTGGATACGTGCAGGTGGACCTGGATCGGGTCGAAGCCCTCCATGACGTTGATGGCTTCCGTCTTCTTGACATCGGTCGAAATGCGGTTGGTCCACTTGCCGTGTACGTACTCGCTCCAGTGCAGCTGAATCTGCACCTGCTGCTGCGGCCGAGAGCTGGAGATATCGGAGAACAGCGTGTCGAAGGAAAGGCTACCGACGCCGGCCCCTCCGGAACTGGCCCCGCTGTCGGGGGCCTTTGCCTTGGTGATGAATGTCAGCCAGAGCAGGTTGAGCCGCCCGCGCCAGATGGCAAGCACCATGTGGTCGCTTTCGATGTCGGTGGTAACAGCCTCCCAGCCGGACCAGACGCCGTTGGAATAGGTGCGCGTGAAGTACTTGTGCGGGTGGCCATACGTCCTTCCCAGGACATATAACGTGCTTTCGCCCGGGTTGGTGGTGTTCTGGTCGAAGTAACTGGCCACGATGTCCAGCCGGGCTCGCAGGTCGAGCCCCTTCAAGTAATCCAAAAATGCGCTCTCCACCAGGTCTGACGTCACATCGCCCTGCAGCAGTGCGCCTTCGAGCGTCTGGAAAAGATCCGTTTTGTCCATGCGGAGCTCGGGCTGCATCCAATTTTCCGGGAACAGGAAGATCTCACGGTTCGCCTGCCACACACGGTACCGCTTCATCCAGGGCCACCAGTCGGTCGGAATGGCGTTCGCAGCCACGTCCAGTTTGGCGTCGCTGTTGCCGCTTTCCAGATTGAGGAAACAGCGCTGGATGAAAGTCTGCACAGAAGAGAGCGCAAGGCGCAGCCGTGAGGTCTGCACCACCGGCTCCATTCCGGGATCCACCAGGAAGTATTCGAAGAGCTGGTTGGAATTCTCCACCTGCAGCGCGTCTACGAGGTGAGAGACCAGCGCATTGCGTTTCTTCCTGCGCAGCGGATCGTAGACCGATTGCGCGATCGGCCGCCATTGTTCCGGCGTGTACTGCGCCTTCACCGCATTTCTAAAGTTGGCCGCGATCACGTCCGGCGATGGCGGCGCAGCCGTCACGATGGCGGTGGTGGCACTCACAGCCGATACAGGCAATCCGAGGAGCTGTACCAACTGCAGCGCGTTCCATATGCGCCGGATGCCCAGGTTGCTGGCGAAATCGGGGCTTGTTCCGAGCGCCGTGGCGATGGCCTCGACCGTTTGCGGATCGCGACGCGTGAGATTCGCGAGCAGCGTCGCCGGCGGGACCGGCGGCGACACCTGGGTGGCCGCCTGGAATACATCGATCAGGCCATCCGTTCCGCCGGCGGGTCCCTTGCGCAGATCCGCATAGTCGGCCAACGTCAGGAATTGCGAGAAGAGCTTTGCCGCTTTGGCCGGGCTGTCGTCGGCCGCCTGCGTGGGCAGCGAACTCAGCCGCAGATTGCTGAACTGGGCCGCATGCGCCACCAGGTAACTCACCTCCCGCAGATCCAGTTCGGTGACTTGGAGGATCTGGAGGACCTTGGACAAGAGCATCTGGGCGCGCCCACAGGCATCGACGGATTGTTGCGGATAGAGGACGACCTGGCTCAGCGGGCCCTTCGGGAGGTTCTCGCCCTGGATCAGCAGGCGTGCGCCGTTGGTCCCGAGGCTCTGAAAGTCGATCGCGAAGTGGTACGCGCTTCCGCCCTTCAACTGGACGAACTGGCTGGCCTCGTCGTGATTCTTCGTCGCGGTGGCCTGGAGGATCGGATTCGGCAAGATCGCATTCGGGTCCGGCGAATCGATGCGCAGTGCCGCTGTCGCGCCAGTGTTGCCGAGCTCCGCGAAGAAGCGGTACGGACCATCCGTCGGCACCTGAAGGTACCCTTCGAAGTGGCAGCTTCCGCTGGGCGGAGCGCTGTTGGTAGGGTCGGCGGTATCCGGCGTGACGGCCACCCCGGTTGCCGCCGCACCGCCCGAAAGGTCGGCCGAATGGAAATAGGACGCGCTGGCGCCCTGACTGCCGAGCGCGAGGAAAGCCTGAAGGAGGGACTTCCCCGGATCACTGGGATCGTTCAGCAGCGCCGCATCCGTCACCAGCGCTTCGGTCAGCGAAGCGTCCGTGCCGAGCGTCGCCGAGAGCGTTTGCAGCACAAGCTGACGGGAGAGTTTTCTCGCCAGCAGCGGCAGAAACACCTTGACCAGCTCGGCCTTGGCGGCCCGCTGCTGTTTCGTCGGGTCCACGCCAGCGAATGACAGGAACGGGTCCGGGTCGTTGATGGCGGCTGCGACCAGACCGTTCGTCAGGAACTGAAATTCGCTGACCGCCTGGTTGCGCACCGATTGCAAAAGAGTGCCAAGAAGCGGCGCTGCGATCAGTCCCGACAACTGACCGCGCAGGCTGTCGATCAGTACCCCGGCGCAGGTGATCGTCTGCACCTGTGCCACCGCGTCGTAGCTGATATGAATGGCCGGCACGGGGTCGGTGATCGTGCCGTTCTGCAGCGCCAGATCGAGCGCGGCGGAATATGCGGCCAGGTCGATCTGGCCTGCCGGCGCGACGGCAGCTTGAGTCGCTGTGTAGGTTTGAGAATTGCACCAGATAGCCGCCTCAGTGGCGACCAACTCGTTGTAGGCGGGCAGCGCCTGCTGCTGCACCTTGCCCAGCAGAGTAGCCAAAGTCGGCGAAGGATTGATAGCCGTCAGGGCGGACAACTTGGCGTCCGTCAAGACGCCGCGATATCCGAGCCACTGCAGTTGATCCGCCTCGTCGTAAGCGAAGCTGAGAGACGGATCCGCCTGGGCGAGCGTTCCCAGCGGGTCGGTAATGGATTGCGCGGGTGTCACGCCGGTAGACACACCTTCGTACTGCACCAGGCTTGCCCACACTCCCAGAACCGCAGAGATGCTGTTCGCGAGTGCGGTGTGCGCCTGCTGCTGCACACCATTCAGCAGACCGCTAAGAAGGGCGTTCAGCGCCGCATTCTGGTTGAGCAGTTGCAACTCGGCCTTCCTCCAATCCAGCAGGAGACCTTTGTAACTCAGACTCTGCGTGGTTGTGACGGCGTCATAGCTCACAGTCAATTCCGGCGCCGCGGCGAAGTCCGCAGGGGCCAGCGCCGTTGCGCTGGCCGCCGTCGCAGTATAGGTCTGCGAGTTGGTGGGTTGCGTGAAAAGCGTCTTGAGAAT
>CAYQYM010000214.1:0-4863 GCA_964421715.1 uncultured Acidipila sp. | reverse complement strand
CCTCCGGGGTGACGGCGGCGGCCTCGGTCAGCACCAGGCCCGCGCCGCCCACTGCGCGGCTGCCCAGATGCACGAGGTGCCAGTCGTTGGCAAAGCCGTCCTCGCTTGAATACTGGCACATGGGCGAGACGGCGATGCGGTTGGGAAGTGTGATGCCGGCGAGAGGAAAGGGATGAAAGAGTGCGGTCTCCACACTCGTTCGATGCGGCAGCGCGCCGCTGGTCGCAAGCTGAGGGAGAGACCGCAGAGCGCCCGTCGGCGGCAGCAAGCGGCACGGTCGCATGTCAGTGTTCAGGTCAGCGGCAGGCTGCGTGTGTTGCTTGGTGCTTGCAGCTTCAGCGGGTACTTTTCGTTCACCTTGATAACCCGAGTTACGTGCTCGGCGCTATGCACGATGACCTCGGCTTCGGCCACGTTCGATCCTGCAGGACACGACTCCTCATACGAGGGAGGGACGATGGAGTCGTCCATGTCGCTGCGAATGTCTGAAGCTGAACCCCGGCAGCCAACCAGGCGCAAACTTTCACGCCACCGACATGCGGCGGTGCACGATGGCCAGCTTCTCGCGATCCAGGATCTTGCGCACCTGGCTGCGCGCGTGGTTTGACCACGGCCCGACAGGGTCGAGCTTTACGTAGGCCGTCCAGTGGCGCAGCGCCTTCCGCCGTTCGCCCGTGCGCTCATAGGCCAGTGCTAGGTTGTAGTGCGCGTCGGCGTAGCGGGGTGATATGCAGATGGCCCGCAGGTAGGCGTTAATCGCCTCGGGCAGCCGCTGCAGTTCGTCAAGCGCGTTGCCAAGGTCAAAGAAAGCTAGCGCATAGCCGGGGTCAGCCTCGGCGGCGGCGCGGTAAAGCTGCTCGGCCCGCGCAAACTGCCGGCGGTTATAGAAGATGGTGCCCAGGTTGATGCTGGCCGGAGCATGCGCTTGCTGCTCGAGAATCCGCTGGTAGAGCGCAGCGGCCTCATCCAGCCTGCCGGCCTCCTCAGCGCGTACGCCTTCCACGAACCAGGTCTGCACCTGCTGGTCGCGCGCGTTCTTCTCAACTGCCGGGGTCGTGACGCAATGCGAGCTCTCGTCCTGGCTATGCGCGAAGTCGAAGACAAACTGGCGGGCAATCGGTTCCATGACGGCGCCGGAGTGGCGGAAGACGAGCCTCTGCCCCTGGCGCGAGGCACCCGCCTCCAGCAGGGGATTGGCCATGCCGGAGATGGCGCGCATGGCATGCACGGAGGCGCGAATGTTTGCCGCAGAGAGCCGTGTAGCCTTCAGCTCGCGCAACTTGCGCAGCTGCACGAGATCGCCAAAGCCGTACTCCGTCTTTCCGGGGATGAGTCCCGCCCGCTCCCAGGCGCCAAGCTGCTGCGCGCGGAGATGAAGGATGCGCATCACGTCCTGTCGGCTATATGCGGTCACAGGAACCGTCCGTTTCTAGTGGCACGGTGGACATCCACCTCAACTGCTAGTGGTGATTATGGAGATACCGCACCGCGGAAACAAGCACCTTCCAGTGAAAAACAGTGGAAAAGGAGACACAAATGTGCTTTTAGAAGGGGTCGAAGTTGCCGGCGCGACGCATGAGGAGGGCGCTCTCGGCGTGAACGCAAGGGGACTGCGGGCCCGAGGAGGATGGTTGCTGCCGGCAGCGGGACACGGGCTCTGCCGCGTTCCTGCTGCCGGATGTCCCAGGTGTGGCGCTGGCTTGCCGGGCGGGCCAGGCGCGTTAGTACTTCGGCACCTTCGGATCTACGTCCGTGGACCAGGCAGTGATGCCGCCGGCCAGGTTCTGAACCTTCTCAAAGCCGTTCTGCCTGAGGAATTCGGCAGCCTTCTGGCTACGTCCGCCCATCTTGCAGTGCACCACAATCTCGCGGTCGCGGTCGAGTTCGCCGACGCGCTGCGGCAGCTCGTTCAGCGGCAGCAGGCAGCCGCCAATGTTCGCGATCTGGTACTCGTGGGGCTCGCGCACATCGAGGATGAATACGTCGTCGCCCTTGTCCAGCCGCTCCTTGAGAGATTTGGCAGTGATCTGCTCCACTCCGTTCTGCAACTTCACACCTTCCTTCTCGACCACGGGGGCCGCTGCGGGAATGCCGCAGAACTGGTTGTAGTCGATCAGCCGGGTGACCGTGGGATGCGTACCGCAGACCGGGCAGTCCGGATTCTTGCGCAGCTTGAGCTCACGGAACTTCATGCCGAGTGAATCGACCAGCAGCAGGCGGCCAATGAGCGGCTGACCCTGGCCAAGGATGAGCTTGATGACCTCGGTGGCCTGGATGACGCCGATGAGACCCGGCAGGATGCCAAGCACGCCGCCTTCGGCGCAGGAGGGCACAAGGCCTGGCGGCGGCGGCTCAGGATAGAGGCAGCGATAGCAGGGGCCTTCTTCGGTGGCGAAGACACTGGCTTGGCCCTCGAAGCGGAAGATGGAGCCGTAGGCGTTCGGCTTGCCGGAGAGCACGCAGGCATCGTTGACGAGGTAGCGCGTGGGAAAGTTGTCCGTGCCGTCGGCGACGATGTCGTATTGCTGGATGATGTCGAGTGCGTTTTCGCTGGTCAGCATCGTATTGTGCTGCACAATCTTGACGTTGGGGTTCAGCGCCTCGAGCTTCTCGGTGGCGCTGACGATCTTGGGCCGGCCAACGTCGCGCGTAGAGTGGATAATCTGCCGCTGCAGGTTGCTCTCGTCCACCACGTCGAAGTCCACCAGGCCGATGGTGCCGACGCCGGCCGCGGCGAGGTAGAAGGTGAGCGGCGCGCCGAGCCCTCCCGTGCCAACGCAGAGCACCCGGGCGGCCTTGAGCTTGCGCTGGCCCTCCATCCCCACCTCGGGCAGGATGAGGTGGCGTGAATAGCGGGCGATCTCGCTGTTGGTCAGCATGGGGAGCGCGGCGATCTCCTCTGCAAGCGTGGAGCTGCCCCCGGCGATCGAAGGGATGATGGAGAGCGAGTCGGCCTCGGAGACGGGCGTCGCCTCCTTCTCCGGAAGGTAGCGGATGTCGTCGTCGTTGAGGTAGATGTTGACGAAGGAGCGCAGCTTTCCGTCGCTTGAGTAAAGGTGCTTTCTCAGGTCGGGGTGCGCGGCGGTTAGCCGCGAGAGCGCGTCACCCACCGTGGTGGCGTCGATGGCTACGGCTTCCTGCTGGCCCGCGTAGACGCGCAGGGGCGTGGGAATAAATATCTTCATGGCAATATCGGGTCTCTCAGTTTTTTAGATGAAGCAGCGATGCGAAAGGGCGCGGGACGCCGGTCAGAGGCTGTGGGCTGCGCTACATCGCCCGGCGGCGGCCGTGACGGCCACCGGCTGATTCTCAAACTGCTTGTCGTCCTCGCTGGTGCCGGTCAGCAGGAAGGCGCTGGTCTGCTCAGCGCGGCCCTCTGCCACGGCGGTGATGACGTAGGAGCAGCCGATCCAGTGCGCCTCGGCGAAGTCCGTGGGCGACCACTGCGCGGGGTGGTCCGGGTGCGAGTGGTAGAAGCCGACGATGTCGAGGCCGCTCTCACGACCCTGGCGCTGGATGCGGACGAGCTCCTGCGGCGCGATCTGATAGCGATTGTGGGCCGAGTCGGTGCGGGTATTGCCAGCGCGCACGGCGTCCTCCACCGTGTTCACGCGGCCATCGCCGTGGCCCAGCAGCACGCCGCAGCACTCATGCGGATAGGTCTCTTCGCCGTGCCGGCGTAGCGCGTTGTAGATCTCTTCGGGAATTTTCAGCATCGGCTCACTCATTCCAGAACCGCTCGCTCAGATACTTTTCTGCCGAGTCACACAATATGGTAACAATCACGCCCTCTTCGCCGCGGCGTGCCATCTGCTCGGCGATTTCGAGCGCGGCTGCAGCCGCGGCTGCAGCGGAGATGCCCACCAGCAGGCCCTGCGTGCGCGCCAGCCGCCGCGCCATGGCGTAGGCGGTCTCGGTCTCCATCTCGAGATTGTCGTCGGCCAGGGCCGGGTCGTAGATGGGCGGCACGATGGCCGTGGCCATGTGCTTCAGTCCCTCCAGGCCGTTGAAGGGGGAATCCGGCTGCATGGAGATGCACCGGATAGCCGGGTTTTGCTCCTTGAGCCGGCGGGTCGTGCCCATGAAGGTACCGCTCGTGCCCAGCCCAGCGACGAAGTGCGTCACGCGCCCGCCGGTCTGTTGCCAGATCTCATTGGCGGTGCCGCGATAGTGCGCCTGCCAGTTGGCGTCGTTGCCGTACTGGTCGGCATAGTAGAAGCGGTCCGGGTCAGCCGCGGCCAGGGCGCGCGCCTTCCGGATAGCTCCGTCCGAGCCGTCATTGGGGTCGGTCCAGACCACCTCTGCTCCGTAGGCGCCAAGGATCTGCTTGCGCTCCGGCGAGACATTGGACGGCATGGCCAGCGTGACGGGAAAGCCGAGCGCGGCGCCCAGCATGGCGTAGGCGATGCCCGTGTTGCCGCTGGTCGCATCCAGCAGGTGGCGGCCCGGAGGCAGCAGCCCTCGCTCGCGCGCGGCCAGCACGATGGCCGAGGCGGCGCGGTCCTTGACGGAGCCGCCCGGATTCACCCACTCGGCCTTGCCCAGAATCTGAATGCCGCGCAGGTGTTCGGTGAGCCGGTCCAGCCGGACCAGGGGTGTCTTGCCGATGCGTTCGAGGATGCCGGCGCCCAGCAGGGGCGTGGTCGTTGCGGATGCCATCAGTCTCCCGGTGCCGTTGCGGCTGCCGCGCCGGTATGCGAGAGTGAGACTACGGGCGGCAAGTTCCAGTTTAGCCCGGATCTTTCCGCAAAGGCAGGCCCTGCAAATGCGCCGCACGCTGAAGCTGCCCACCCACGACGAGATTCTGACTAACCTGCGCGGCAGGGGCTTTGCTGTCCACGAGCAGCCAAACGCCGCAGGGGG
>CAYQYM010000213.1:0-4870 GCA_964421715.1 uncultured Acidipila sp. | reverse complement strand
GGCTACGCCCTCCTCAAGCGATTCGGGATAGTGCGTGCGGATCTCCGAGCCGATGCGGTCCTTGAGCGGCGTAACGATTTTTCCGCGCGCGGTGTAGTCTTCCGGGTTCGCGCTGAAGACAAGTGCCACGTCAAGGTTTAGGCGCACTGGGTAGCCCTTAATCTGCACATCGCCTTCCTGCATGATGTTGAACAGCGCCACCTGGATCTTGCCCGCGAGATCCGGCAGCTCGTTGATCGCGAAGATGCCGCGATTGGCGCGGGGCAGCAGCCCATAGTGCATGGTCAGCTCGCTTGAGAGGTCCTCTCCGCCGCGCGCTGCCTTGATCGGATCAAGGTCGCCGACCAGGTCGGCCACGGTCACGTCCGGCGTCGCCAGCTTCTCCACGTAGCGATCGTGCGGCGTAAGATAGGCAATCGGCGTCTCGTCGCCCATGCGGGCCACCAGATCCCGGCAGCGGCGGCAGAGCGGCGCATAGGGATTATCGCGAATCTCGCAGCCCGCAATGTAAGGCGCTTCAGCATCAAGCAGGTTGGTGAGCGCGCGCAGGATGCGGCTCTTGGCCTGGCCGCGCAGCCCCAGCAGGATGAAGTTCTGCTTTGAGAGCACGGCATTTGCAATCTGCGGCACAACCGTGTCTTCATAACCTACGATGCCGGGAAAGGCGGTCTCACGGGAGCGCAGCCTGGCAATCAGGTTTTCGCGCAGCTCGTCCTTTACGCTGCGGTTCTTAACGCGCGCTTCAGAAAATCCTGGGTGTGTGCGAAGTGCCCCAAGCGTGCGGGGCAAAGTGCTGGCCATGCCTGCTCCTTTTGTGTGGTGCCTACACAGTAGATGATGCGGCCGCGCATAAGGCTCTGGCTAGAGCGCCCGCCAGGTCTGCCCCAATCTATTTTCAGCTAAGCGCATTGCGGACTGTTTCCTTTGACGCGAACGCCGCCGGCCTACATCACTCTTCCGTTGCCATCGGCGCGCCTGCCGGCGGCCGCGCCTCGACGCAGCTTGGGCAGCATGGCTTCATAGAACTCCCGCAGCAGCAACGTTCGTTCCAGATCGGAGCGGCTGTTCAGCAGCTGCTGCTTGAATCCTGAATCTGCCGGCAGCATTCCGGCAAGCTGGAAGGAGACGGGCTCGTCGAGGTCCATCGGCATCGGCTGTGTTTCCATTCCCGCGAGCTCCAGAACCTCGAAGTGCAGCGCCACGCACTCTGCCCGTTCCTTCCTGCCGGAGGGTGCGCCGTCATCGGTAAAGAAATCGACTTCGGCCTGGAGATAGCTCCTCGAGTTGTCAAGCTGTTCTATCTCAAAGCGCTGCCGTCCCTCGCAGAGAATATCCATCCGGCCCTCCGGGTAGCGCTCCAGCACGCGCGTGACGGCGGCGGTGCAGCCCACCACGGCCATGCCCATGCGTTGCGCGCGCACCACTCCAAACTCTGCCTGCCCGGCAATGCATGCACCAATCATCTCCTTGTATCGCTCCTCAAAAATATGCAGGGGAAGGAGTGCTCCGGGAAAGAGCACGACATCCAGCGGGAACAAGGGGATTTTCATGCTGAGCCATTATGCGCGTTCCAGAGTGTGGGCTGCGCACCCTTACTACTTCTCTTGGATGAGCCATAAAAAGAGAGGAGCCGGTTCCGCTGGCCCGGATCGCGGAACCGTTGTGATGACACGCACTCATTCTGCAGCGGGGTCCAGTTCCTCGAGCATGGCCTGCATCTCGTTTAGCGCGTGCTGGTTGCCGGTGCGGCGCGCACTGGCAATGCCCTCACGCAGCCGGGCTGCCGCGGCTGAGGTCCGGCCGGTGCGAGCCAGCGTCTGCGCCGCCATGAAGTAGCCGGCTGTATAGTCGGGGTGCTCGGCCAGCAGCCGGGCAAATTCGGTCAGCGCCGTCTCCGCATCGCCCTGGTTGGCATACTCCATCGCTAGCCCATAGCGGGCAAAAGCATCCGCAGGATTCTGGGCGAGTATCTCTTTGAGCATCGCAAACTTATCCACTGCCATCATCTCCGCCGGGCTTATTTGCCTATTTGTGCGCAATTGACCAAACTGAAGACAGCCTGTTCTACGCGGCGTGCAAAGCTGATTGTAGCCGCTGAGGCTCTCCAGCCCGAAAGAGGACTCTAATCATTATGGACTTTCCCGGCCCTTCTCTCCCCGTGCGCACCGTTTCCGAGTCGCAGTCGGAGATGACCGAACTGATTCTGCCGAACGACACGAACACGCTCGGCAACCTGCTGGGCGGCAGGCTGATGCATTTTATTGACCTTGTGGGCGCCATGGCAGCTTACCGACACGCACGCACGCATGTCGTCACCGCTTCCATGGACCACATCGATTTCATCGCGCCCGTGCATGTAGGGGACCTGCTTATTCTCAAGTCCTCGGTGAACCGCGCCTTTCATACCTCGATGGAGGTGGGCGTGAAGATCTGGGTGGAGAACACAATCGCCGGCATGCACCGGCACGTAGCTTCTGCTTATCTCACCTTTGTCGCCGTGGACTCTCAGGGCCGCCGCGTGCCGGTGCCGCAACTGCGTCCCGAGACCGAGGAGGAGCAGCGGCATTATGAAGATGCGGGCCGCCGCCGTGAGCTCCGCCAGAAGGAGCTCGAGCGCAAGCGCGCCGGCAAACCGCGCGAGTCCGCAGTGGCGGGCTCCGTGCGGCCTGGAAAGTCCTAACGCACCCAGCCAAAAGGAGCAAACACGATGGCGCACGGAAATGTACCGCAACCGCCGGCAAAGCTGCCGGGCATCGCGAATATCGTGGCGGTCGGATCGGGCAAGGGCGGCGTGGGCAAGACCACGCTGGCTGTGAATCTCGCGATCGCCCTGGGCAAGCTCGGCTATAAGGTTGGACTGGTCGACGCCGACATCTACGGCCCCAACGTCCCGCTGATGTTCGGCTCCACGCAGCAGCCGCGTGTGCTGGCCAGCAACCAGATCGAGCCGAACCTGGCCCATGGAGTCAAGCTGATCTCCGTGGGCCTTATCTCGCCCGGAGACAAGCCGCTCGTGATGCGCGGCCCCATGCTGCACCAGATCGTTCGCCAGTTTCTGCAGCAGGTGGAATGGGGCGAGCTGGACTTCCTGCTCGTCGACCTGCCGCCCGGCACCGGCGACGTTGTCATCTCGCTTGTGCAGACTGTGCCTCTAACCGGGGCCGTTGTCGTCTCCACCCCCAGCGATGTAAGCCTGCAGGATGCACGCAAGGCGCTCGAGATGTTTCACCAGGTTAACGTGCCCGTGCTTGGCATCGTGGAGAACATGAGCCACTTCACCTGCCCGCACTGCCACCAGGAGATCGACATCTTCTCGAAGGGCGGCGCGGAACGCACGGCCCGGCAGTACAATATCCCATTCCTGGGCTCCATTGAGCTGGCGTCGGAGATTCGGCACGGCGGCGACCGCGGTCTTCCGGTGGCTCTCGCCGGACAGGAGTCGGCCTTTGCGGCCGAGTTCTACAACGTGGCACGCAAGGTGGCCGAGAGTGCGAAGCTTGAGTCTGCGAAGAATGAGGACGTCTTCGAGATCAGCTAAATTCTGGCGCCTTCTTCATGCTGAAGGGCAGGGCTGACGTCCTGCCCCTTCTCGCGTGGCGGCGAGCGGCGGGCCGGTCACTGCGGCTTGCGCTGCAGATCCTCAAGCTGCCTGCGCCAGTCCAGCGTGTCTACAAAGCCGCGCGACTCACGCCAGTTCTCTTCGACGATGACGTGCAGCTCGAGAAAGACGCGCGTTCCGAGTAGTGACTCGATCTGCTTGCGGGCCGCCGTGCCGATGCTCTTCAGCTTGGCTCCGCCCTTCCCAATCAGGATCGCCTTCTGGCCGGCGCGCTCGCAGTAGATGGCCGCAGCGATCTTGGTGAGAGGCAGCCTCGTGTCGCCTTTGCGAGGCGGAGGCGACTCTTCAAAGCGCTCGACCACAACGGCCGATGCGTAGGGCACCTCTTCGCCTGTCTCCAGCAGGATGCGCTCGCGAATCAGCTCAGCCACGAGGAACCGCTCCGGCTGATCGGTAAACTGCTCCTTTGGAAAGTAGCGTTCGCCCACCGGCAGCCGGTCTATGAGGTGCTCCGTCAGCCGGTCAAGCCCGCTGCACTTGCGCGCCGAGATGGGGATGACCTCGGCAAAGGTGTGCAGCGTGCTCAGCTCGGCGATCAGAGGCAGCAATCTTTCCTTCTTGATGAGGTCAATCTTATTGATAAGCAGGAAAACCGGGCAGTCGAGCTTGCGCACCAGTTCCAGCACGAAGCCATCTTCGCTCTTCGGGTCATCAAGCTCGAGCTTGCGCGTGGCATCCAGCATCAGCAGCACAGCGTTGCGCTCTTCCAGCGCCGCATGGACTTCCTGCATCATCCGCTTGTCCAGCATGCTGCCCGGCTTGTGCACGCCTGGGGTATCCACAAAGACGATCTGCGCCCCGGGATGACGGCCCTTACGCGCCGCTACTTCGAGCACCCCGTGGATGCGGTTGCGGGTAGTCTGCGGCTTGGCCGTCACGATGGCGATCTTTTCGCCGATGAGGGCGTTAATCAGCGTGGATTTGCCGGCGTTCGGCCGCCCGATGATCGAGACAAAGCCTGAGCGAAACCGACTGCCGCTCATGCGTGCTGCACCCGGGCCGCGCCCGTCTCAATGCGCGTGATCGCGCCGTCGCGCATGTGCAGGATACGGTCTGCAATGCCGGCCGCCTCAGGATTGTGCGTAATCATCAGCACGGTCTGGTGAAACTCCTGGTTGGCATGCCGCAGCATCTCAAGCACGGCGTCGGAATTCTTCGTGTCCAGGTTGCCGGTCGGCTCATCGGCGAGGATAATGGCGGGCCGGGTGACGAGGGCGCGCGCAATCGCAACCCGCTGCTGCTCCCCTCCAG
>CAYQYM010000212.1:0-4876 GCA_964421715.1 uncultured Acidipila sp. | reverse complement strand
TTCCAGAGGGTCAGGTTCACTGACGTCGTGTTCATGTAGTAGTAGAAGCCGTCATGCTGCAGGACCCATGGGTCTGGGCCGGAGGGTAGCAGGGGATTTCGAAAAGCAGGCGGAGGCTGCGCTGCAGTGATGAACAACAATGAGTAAGAGGCCAGCCATATCCAGGCCAGAGCTACCAGATTCATGCGTGTGTGATCCCGCTCTTATCCCCTCTCGAACGTGTGTGCATCTAACCCGACATAAGAGATAAAGCTGTCAGGAGCTTAAGATGCAGAAGCGGTTGCAGGGCCGTATCGCCCTGGTCACGGGTTCCAGCTCGGGCATCGGACAGGGCATTGCCGAAGCCATGGCCGGGGAAGGCGCCGATATCGTAATCGACTACGTAGGCAGCCCCGATGGTGCGCAACAGACACGACAGGCCGTCGAAAGGGCTGGGCAGCGCGCCCTGGTGGTCAAGGCGGACGTCTCCAAGGTGGAGGAGACAGAACTGCTTGTCTCAGAGGCGTGGGACAAGTTAGGCGGCTGCGACATCCTGGTGAACAACGCGGGCATGGAGCACAAGTCTGCCTTCTGGGACACGGCCGAGCAGGACTACGACCGCGTGCTTGGCGTAAACCTGAAGGGGCCCTTTTTTCTCACGCAGGCTTTTGTGCGCCGCCTGCGGCAGGCGAAGAAGCAGGGCCGCATCATTAACATCAGCTCCGTGCATGAAGATATGGCATTTCCCGGTTTCGCCACCTACTGCGTGAGCAAGGGAGGCCTGCGGATGCTGATGCGCGACCTCGCCGTGGAACTTGGTCCGGAGGGGTTCACGGTAAACAATATCGCTCCGGGGGCCATCGCCACGCCTATCAATACAGGCCTGCTGCACGACAAGCCGAAGCTGGATGCGCTGCTCAAAAATATTCCGCTGGGCCGCCTGGGCACGCCGGCCGATGTAAGCGGACTGGCTGTATTTCTTGCCTCGGACGAAGCATCTTACGTCAACGGAGCAACCCTGCTTGTAGATGGTGGCCTGTCCCGCAACTACCATGAACAATAAAGACCCATGGCCCTGAGGATAGAAGATTACGCGCTGATAGGTGACTGTGAGACCGCGGCCCTGGTGGGCCTGAACGGCTCAATTGACTGGCTCTGCTGGCCTCGATTTTCCTCCGATGCCTGCTTTGCCGCATTGCTGGGCAAGGCCAACAACGGCCGCTGGCAGATCGCGCCGAAAGACCCCGGCAGCAAGAGCTGCCGCCGCTACTGCGACCACACCCTCGTGCTTGAGACTACCTTTGAAACGAAGGACGGCAGCGTCAAGGTCACCGACTTCATGCCTCCGCGCGCCAGCCACTCACACGTAGTGCGGCTGGTGGAGGGGCTGAGCGGGAGGGTAGCCATGCGATCCGAGCTGGCGCTGCGCTTCAACTACGGCAACGTAGTGCCATGGGTTACGCACCTGGGCGACGGCATTCGCGCCATCGCCGGACCGGACCTCGTGCTGCTGCGCTCCTCGGAGCAATGCCACGGAGAGGACCTGACCACGGTGAGTGAGTTCGACGTGGTGAAGGGCCAGCGCTCCTGGTTCACGCTCACCTACAGTGCCTCCTACGAGCCGCTGCCGGACACGGCCGATCCCTGGGCGGCGCTGGGCCGCACGCTCGACTTCTGGACCGAGTGGGCCTCTGGGTCGAAGTATCGAGGGCGCTATCGGGCACAGGTGGAGCGGTCTCTCATTACGCTTAAGGCCCTTACATACCGGCCTACCGGTGGCGTCGTTGCGGCCGTCACCACCTCGCTGCCTGAACAACTGGGCGGCCCGCGCAACTGGGATTATCGCTACTGCTGGCTGCGCGACAGCACCTTTACCCTGCTCGCGCTGATGAATGGCGGCTTCTATGACGAGGCCAAGGCGTGGCGCGAGTGGCTGCTGCGCGCGCTCGCAGGCAGCCCTGACCAGGTGCAGATCATGTACGGCATCTCCGGTGAGCGCCGCCTGCGCGAATGGGAGCTGGACTGGCTTCCCGGATATGAGCATTCGCGTCCTGTGCGCATCGGCAACGCCGCCTCCGAGCAGGTGCAGCTGGACATCTATGGCGAGGTCATGGATGCGCTCTTCCACGCCATGCACGCGCTGGACAGCTATCATCCAGATGACTTCAACGTGCAGCGCAGCCTCATTCACCACCTCGAACAGGTGTGGCGGCAGCCGGACCAGGGCATTTGGGAGGCGCGCAGCGGTGCGCAGCAGTACACCTACTCCAAGATGATGGCCTGGGTCGCTTTCGATCGCGCTATTTTGCTGGCCGAGCACCTTGGCTACGACGCACCGCTGGACAGATGGCGCAAGACGCGCCAGGCGATCCACGATGAAGTCTGCGCCAAGGCTTACGATCCAGGGCAGAACGCGTTCACGCAGCACTACGGCGCACCGCAGTTGGACTCCTCCCTGCTGCTGATGCCGCAGGTCGGCTTCCTGCCCGCCACGGACCCGCGCGTGGTCGGCACCGTCCATGCGATCGAGAAGACGCTGATGCGCGATGGATTTCTGCTGCGCTACGATCCCGGCGCGAGCAGCGACGGATTACCCGGGGAAGAAGGCGCCTTCCTGGCGTGCAGCTTCTGGCTGGTGAGCAGCCTGAAGCTCATTGGCCGCGAACGCGACGCGCATGCACTCTACGAGCGCTTACTACGCCTCTGCAACGACGTCGGCCTGCTCTCAGAGGAGTATGACGTCAAGCAGAAGCGGCTGGTCGGCAACTTTCCCCAGGCCTTCTCGCATATTGCCCTGGTGAATGCTGCCTTTGATCTGGATGGAGAGGGACCGCGGAAGCGCAGGCATCGCACGCACAGCCCCGCGGCTGAAAAGAAATAAGCCCGCGGCTAAACACCTACCGGGAAGGGCTTGGGCGAAGACTCGTCCAGGTTCGCCCCGCCGCGCCAGCGGTCAAAGCGGCCCTGCAGGAGCGAGAGCAGGCCGGTGTACCAGTAGCCGATGACGAAGAGCAGCAGGAATGGCACCGTGAAGTAGTTTTCGTTCGCGATGGCGTACCAGATGGTCATGGCGAAGTAGCAGCCGATGAGCAGCTCGATCCACGGCACGATGCCAAGCCGCTTGCGATACTTGCCCGCTGCGGATTTTTCTCCCCGCTTCTGCACGCGGTATTTCGGTGTGCGCTTGAAGCTGCTCTGGATGCCGAAGAGCGCCTCCACTACGGCGCGCGTGTTTGTTACCGTGAGCCCGATGCCCAGCGACATGAGAAACGGCAGGTAGAGGAACGTCCGGTACCAGCGCCCGGGGAAGAGCTCTTTCTGCGAGACAAGATAGAACGACGAGATGGAAAACGTAGAGGCCATGAAGAGCGGAAAGTCGATCAGCAGCATCTGAAACCAGCCCTGATAAAAGCGAATGATCATGGCCGGCATGAGCAGGGTGGAAAGCACCACCATGAGCGGGTAGCTGATATTTGCGGTGAGGTGGTAGAAGGCCTCGAGCTTGGTGCGGAACGGCACGTCGCTCCTGAAGACGCGAGGCAAAATCTTCTTTGAGGTCTGGATGAGCCCCTTGGCCCAGCGGGCCTGCTGCGTCTTGAAGGCGGTCATCTCGATCGGCACTTCCGCCGGGCACTCCACATCCTGCAGATACTTGAAGCGCCAGCCCTTCAACTGTGCGCGGTAGCTGAGGTCCGTGTCCTCGGTCAGCGTGTCATGCTGCCAGCCGCCTGCCTCTTCAATCGCCAAGCGGCACCACATGCCGGCTGTGCCATTAAAGTTGAAGAAGACGCCGGCGCGCGAGCGGCCGCCGTGCTCGAGCACGAAATGACCGTCGAGCAGAATGGCCTCTACCTGCGTAAGGAAGCTGTAGTCGCGGTTCAGGTGCGTCCAGCGCGTCTGCACCATGCCTATCCCCGGTTCGGCGAAGTGATGTACCACTCGCATCAGCCAGTCGCGCGGCGGAACGAAGTCCGCGTCGAAGATTGCGACGAGCTCACCCTGCGCCGACTTCAAGCCGTGGTCCAGTGCGCCGGCCTTGTATCCGTACCGGTTTGTGCGATGAATGTACACGATGGGATTGCCCATCGCGCGGTAGCGTTCCACGATGGCGCCTGCCACCTGCGCCGTCTCATCGGTCGAGTCGTCCAGCACCTGGATGTCGAGCAGCTCGCGCGGGTAGTCGAGGTTGCAGCAGGCCTCGATCAGCCGGTCAATCACAAACTGTTCGTTGAAGATAGGCAACTGCACCGTCACACGCGGCAGGACGGCAAAGCGCTCCGGCGGCTCCTTGGCAGCGTTCCTGCGGTGCTTGTAGTAGAGGTAGACGAGCTGATACCGGTGCATGCCGTAGAACGCAAGAATGATCATCGTCACGAAGTACGGCGTAAGCAGCAGCGTGTCGAACGAAAAGAGCCGCCACTGGTAGAGATTCTGAAATGTGCGGTCGCCGTAGTGGGTGTGGAGGTAGTGCGCTAGGCCGCTTTTCACGAGCAGAAGGCTCAGGCTTCTCAGAGCTACGGCCGGCGACAGAAGACTTGATGGGATCAGGGCGGCCACTCCGCAGGGGGATTCAAAGCGCTATTGTACGGTAGGCTCGCACGGGCTGGACGCAAACCGAACCGTGGCACGCTACCCTGCTTGTCTCATTTCCCTGGAGCCGCTGCGCGGAGGACAGGCAGCGGTTCCGGATGCTACAGATTAGTTCAGGAACAGCGTGCGGTATAGCGTGTCCCTCTGGGCCGGGCGGAAGCCTGCGTCGCGGATGACCCGGCAGCTCCTCCTCGGTGGTGCAGTTCGAGGTGCCTGCCGCCTTTACAACGTTCTCCTCCAGCATCACCGAGCCCACGTCGTTTCCGCCAAAGCGAAGGCCCATCTGCAGCACTTTCAACCCCTGGGT
>CAYQYM010000211.1:0-4887 GCA_964421715.1 uncultured Acidipila sp. | reverse complement strand
CCGGTGGTGCTGGGCAGCGGATTCGGCAACCCTTTTGGCGTGGCGGTGGACGGCGCGGGCAACGTCTATGTCACCGATTCTTCTGTCAACAATTTGGTTGAGGAGATACCGTATAGTGGCGGCAGCTACGGCACGCCTGTGGTACTGGGCAGCGGATTCAACAGCCCTACTGGCATTGCGGTGGACAGCGCAGGCAACCTCTATGTCGCCGAAACTGGCATTGATGCGATAAAGAAAATCCCGTACGTGGGTGGCGGCAGCTATGGCACGCCGGTGCAGCTGGGCAGCGGCTTCAACAGTCCCTTCGGCGTTGCGGTGGACGCCGCAGGAAACGTGTACGTGGCTGATTACGGCAACAATGCCATTAAGCAGATTCCCTATAGCGGCGGCAGCTATTACGCGCCAGTGACGCTGAGCAGCACGTTCCGTCTTCCTTACGGAGTGGCGGTGGACGACGCGGGCAACGTGTATGTCGCCGACTCCGCCAACAAGGCGGTTAAGAAGATCCCGTACAGTGGCGGCAGCTACGATACGCCGGTGGAGCTGGGCAGCGGGTTTGGCACTCCCTTGGGCGTGGCGGTGGACGGCGCAGGCAACGTCTATGTCGCCGACATCGACAACAATGCGGTCAAGAAGCTCCAGATGACATTGGACTTCGGTGCTGCCGATGTGGGAACCGCCGCGACGGGCCTGGTAGTTACATTCGGCATTGATTCTGCCGGGAGCCTGGGAACGCCGGTCGTTCTTACCCAGGGCGCAGGCGGCCAGGACTTCACCGACGCCGGCACCGGCACCTGCTCGACCAATGGCCGCGATTATCTCTACAACGCGGGCGACTTATGCACGGTGGAGGTTAATTTCAAGCCGACGTCCCCCGGTGCTCGCCTGGGCGCGGTGCAGCTGGTTTCCAGTTCAGGTGCGGTGCTGGCGACGGCATTTCTCCTGGGGACGGGCAACGGAGCACAGGTGACATTCCCTCCCGGGCTTCCACCGGAGACGCTGGGCAGCGGTTTCCTCAATCCTTACGATGTTGCGGTGGACGGGGGAGGAAACGTCTACGTCGCCGATGGCGGCAACAATACGATCAAGAAAATCCCGTACAGCGGCGGCAGTTACGGCACGCCGGTGACGCTGGGCGGAGGGTTCGCCAGTCCTACCGGCGTTGTGGTGGACGGCGCAGGCAACGTTTATGTCGCCGATTTTGCAAACAAGGCGTTGAAGAAGGTACCGTACAGCGGCGGCAGCTACGGCACGCCAGTCACCCTGGGCAGCGGGTTTTCCTTCTTCTATGGCGTTGCGGTAGACGGCGCCGGCAATATCTATATCGCCGATACAGACAACAAGGCCGTCAAGAAGGTCCCGTATAGCGGCGGCAGCTATGGCGCACCAGTAACGCTGGGCAGCGGGTTCTCCTATCCCGCGGGTATTGCGGTGGACGGGGCGGGGAACATCTTCGTCGCCGATCCAGACAACAATACCGTACAGGAGATCCCCTACAGTGGCGGCAGCTACGGCACGCCGGTGACGCTGGGCGGCGGGTTCCGCGCACCTTACGGCGTGGCGGTGGACGGCGCGAGCAACGTCTACGTGGCCGATTACGGCAACAGTGCCATCAAGAAGATCCCCTACAGCGGCGGCAGCTACGGCACGCCCGTGACGCTGGGCAGCGGATTCCGCCTTCCTTACGGCGTGGCGGTGGACGGTGCGGGCAACGTCTTTGTCGCCGATACAAGCAACAATGCGGTCAGGAAAATCAACCTCGCGGCTGCACCCAGTTTGACGTTTGCCGACACCGCCGTGGGGACAGCAAGCGCTGCGCAGACCGTCACGGTATCGAACACCGGCAATCAGTCACTGACGTTCCCCACTCCTCCTTTGGGCTCGAACCCCGGCCTCTCGGCTGGTTTTTCGCTGGACGGCTCCTCGACCTGCCCGCAGTTAACCTCGTCCTCGTTCAGCGCGGGCGTGCTGGAGGCGGGCGCAAGCTGCACCGAGATTCTTGCCTTCGCGCCGGTCACGGCCGGCGTTTCTACCGGATTGATGGTGCTTACCGACAACGCCGGCAATCCCTCTTCGACCACAAACCAGAACATTCGCCTGGGCGGAACCGCGACCCGGGGAACACCGGCCCTCAGGACGCCACCCACGGCCTCGCCCGTCACGTACGGACAAAAGCTAGCCTCCTCGACGCTCACCGGCGGGGTGGCCTCAACAGCCGGGACGTTCGCCTGGAGCAACCCAGCGACGCAGCCGGCGGTGGGAACCGCTCCTTACCAGGTCACGTTCACCCCAGCCGACACCACGAGCTACGCGACAGCCACGCTGAATGTTTCCGTGGTGACGAACAAGGCGCCAACGGTTAGTACGCTTAGCGCCTCTCCGGCCGCAATCAATCCCAATCAAAGTGTAACGCTCACCGCGAACGTCGCATCCACGACCACCGGCACGCCAGGTGGTTCGGTTACGTTTTATGACAACGGAAACATGCTGCAGCAGGTGCCGCTGACTATGGGCACTGCTTCTTACTTGGCAGCGCTGGGCACTCCCGGCGCGAACGCGCTTACGGTGACCTACTCGGGAGACGCTAACTTCCTGGGCAGCAGCGCAGTGGCGGCCAGCAGCGTAAACGTGGCCCCGCTGGACTTCTCGTTTTCGGCAACTGCGGGGCCTTCCTCGCAGACGGTAGCACCCGGAGCTGCAGCGAATTACACGTTCAACATCGCCCCGCTCTATGGAGCTTATGCCGGGCCGGTGACATTCACGGTCAGTGGTCTGCCTGCCGGGGCAACAGCGACCTTTTCGCCGTCGACGATTGTGGGCGGTGCTTCGCCGCAGACAGTCAAGCTGTCCGTGCAGACGTCGGCGTCCGTCGCGCGAAACGACCTGCAGACTCCATTCCAAACAGAACTGCCGCTGATGGCATTCCTCCTGCTGCCGTTGGCGGGCAGCCGCAAGCTGCGCCGCGGAAGCCTTCGCGTGTTCCTGTGGGTGTTGCTTGCCGCTGGCCTGGGCGGTGCCGCTTCGCTCACCGGCTGTGGCTCGAGCTCCAGCAGCTCCACTGACAAGCCGCCCGTCGGCTACACCTTGGTCGTCACGGCCACAGGCGGCCCGGTGCAGCATACTCAGGCCGTTACCCTGGTGATTGAACCGCGCTGATGGTCGAGAGCCTTATCGAGTGGCGCTGTATACAGCCATTTGGCGCGGGCCGAGATGGATGCGAAGAGCCGACCCCGACAAGTCTGCTGACGGCTGGCCGGGGAATGCGAGCGCATAGCTGCGGCAGTTGGCGAGCGCCGTGTGCGCCGTCGAAAGTGAAAGCGTGCGGGGCTGGTCACTGTTGTTGATTGCAATAAGAAATTGCTCGCCGCCGCAGGTGCCGCTTGCGTCCGCAGCCCGCACGTATGCCATGGCAGTGTCGTCAACGAAGACGGTCTGCATCCTTCCCGTCTGCAGGGCTTCGTGATGCTGCCGTAGCGTGAGCACCTGGCGCATCCATGAGTAGACCTCCTGCTCTTGCGCGGCACGTCCGCCATCGGTGAAGGCGTTGCGTGTGTCCCCGGGAAATCCGCCGGGGAAGTCATGACGGTTGTCGGGATCCTCTCCGCCGGTCATGGCGATCTCGTCGCCGGCGTAAAACTCGGGCATTCCGCGCATGGTGGCGAGAACGCCGATAGCCAGCTTCAGGCCCGCAACGCCTCCACCGGGCTCGGAAATCATGCGTGGCACGTCATGGTTATCGAAAAAAGGGATCAGGCGCTCCGGGTGTGGATAGAGCCAGTCTGCGCGTAACACTGCCTCCAACTGACGCATGGATTCGCCGTGGCCAAAGACACGGCGCAGCTGGAAGCAGGTGGGATAGTCAAAGGGTATACCAAGACCTGTATCGATATTCCCGTCCGAGCCGCGAACCGCACGGTCACCAGCAAAGAAGGCAACGGTGACGGGATCAGGATTCATGATCTCACCGACCGTGGTGAGACGCGGGAACAGGGCATGCAGTTGCGCATGCAAGTCGTGCCAGAAGGTGCGCTTCACGTAAGGGAAGGTATCAATGCGCAGGCCATCGAGACCAGCCGTCTCAATCCACCAGACTGCGTTCTGGATGAGGTAGCGCTCGACCAGCGGATTTTCCTCGTTCATGTCTGGAAGCACGCCGGCGAACCAGCCGGCGGTGACGTCCCTGCTGAGAGCAGGCGCGGCATGCTGATCGACGATCGAATCGAAGTTGCTTTCAGCGCGCGTGTGATTGGCGAGCGTGCCGTGGAACCAATCCGGGGAGGGTGGATCGGTAGCCCAGGGGTGCTTCGGGCCGACATGGTTGGGCACAAGGTCGAAAACCATCTTCAGGTCGTGGGCATGGGCGGCGGCGACCAGGTGCTGATAATCCGCCAGGGTGCCAAAGTGGGGGTCGACGGTATACACATCCGTGGCACCATAACCGTGGTAGGACTCAGGGGACGGCGTGTTGTTGTAGACCGGCGTGGTCCAGAGGGTCGTGATGCCGAGCTTCTGAAGATAGTCCAGGTGCTGCTCAATGCCGTGCAGATCGCCGCCATGCCAGCCGCGCGGCTTGCCTCGGTCGGCTGCATCTGCTCCCGGCGGGTTGTCGTTCGAGGGATCGCCGTCGGCAAAGCGGTCCGGCATGATGAGATACATCGTGTCCCGCGATGAGAAACCTGCGAACCCTGAGGACGCTGGTTTAGGTTGCTGCAATGCGAAGTGGTAGATGGCGGTTCCGGCGGAATTTGCCGCGCGGATTTCGATCGTGTCGGGCCTGGTGGCATGAAGGGTGAGCCAGAGAAATGCCCAGTGGCCGTTCGCGGAAACCTGCGTACGGTCGAGGGAAGCCGCGCTGTTTCCGAGCGAAAAGCGAGCAGTGTCCAGGTG
>CAYQYM010000210.1:0-4893 GCA_964421715.1 uncultured Acidipila sp. | reverse complement strand
GCAACTCCAGAATGAACGAAATCACCGCCGTTGGGAACTATGAGACTGGTTCTAGTCTGTAGCGTTGTATGCCACAAGACGAAATCGTCCCATACCGAAATATTCAACAGCGCTCAAGCCTTCGGCTGCATCCCGCGGTCGTTCGACATCACATCGCGGCTGCGGCCCCCAAACTCGCGTTCTATGCAATCGTTCACCCCGGCCTGGGCAAACTCCGCCGCCACACGGATGCCGTTCAGGATGGCGCGGTCGTTTGACGAGCCGTGCCCGATGATGCAGACGCCTCTGACGCCGAGCAGCGGCGCTCCGCCGTACTCGGCAGGATCTACCCGCTTTTTGAACGCGTTGAAGGCCTTGCGTGACAGCAGGGCGCCTACCTGCGCTGTAACCGTGCGCGTGAGCGACTCCTTCAGCATGTCACGTACTAGGCGCGTCAGTCCTTCCGACGTCTTGAGCGCGACATTGCCCACAAAGCCGTCACAGACGATCACGTCCGCATTCCCGTTGTAGATGTCGCGACCTTCGACGTTGCCGATGAATTCCATCGGCAGCTGCTTCAGCAGGGGAAAGGCCTCGCGTGTGAGGTCATTCCCCTTGCTCTCTTCTTCGCCGATCGAGAGCAGGCCCACGCGCGGCCGCGCAATCTTCAGTACGCTGCGCGCGTACATCTCGCCCATGATGGCGAACTGCTCGAGGTTGTGCGGCTTACAGTCGACGTTCGCGCCCACGTCAAGCAGAATGCAGGGCGAGCCCGCAGAGGTAGGCAGCACGGTGGCCAGCCCCGGATGATCAACACCCGGCAGCGCACCGAGCACCATTTTGGCCGTGGCCATCGCCGCCCCAGTGTTGCCAGCCGTGAAGAAGGCGGCGACCTTGCGCTCGCGCACCAGCTTCAGCCCCACGCGCATCGAGCTGTCGCGCTTGTTGCGGACCGCGTGCGCCGCCTTTTCATCCATCGCGATGTGCTCGCTTGCGTGCACGACCTGGATAGGTAGGCGCTCGCCCGCGAGATGCTCGGCGAGCAGCGGGCGAAGCTTCTCTTCCCGCCCCACCAGGTGCACACGCACAGGGTGGTTACGGCAGGCGAGGATCGCGCCCTTAATTTCCGGGTCGGGAGCCTTATCGGAACCCATGGCGTCCAGAGCGACGTCGATCAGCATGTAGAGGCGGGTTAGCTGGCTTCTTTTACTTCGAGTACTTCGCGGCCCTTGTAAGTGCCGCACTTCGGACAAGCATGATGCGGCAGCTTGCGCTCGTGGCAGTTGGGGCACTCGGAGAGCCCGGTCGCGGTCAGCGCGTCGTGGGCGCGGCGCTTGGAGGTGCGGGCCTTCGAATGACGCCGCTTTGGATTAGGCATGACTGTTCCTTTCCTGCTGTCGTGCTGGAGCCGCGGCATTTCCACATCACCTTTACAGGCGGGACGGGATTGCGGCGGCATCCCTGAATCTTTGCTTCAGATCTCTGCCGGGATTAAGTCTTCATCCTGCTGCGCAGGTCTGACAGCACGGACCAGCGCGGTTCGGCCGGAGCCTGGTCGCAGTGGCAACTCGCCGTGTTCAGATTCTGGCCGCAGCGCGGGCAAAGTCCCTTGCAGTCCGCCTGGCAGAGTGTCTTGGCCGGCAGGGACAAAAGCACCTGCTCACGCAAGACGTCTTCCAGCGACAGACCGTCCTTCTGATAATACCCGATTTCCGTCTCCGAGGAGGTGATTGCGTGCTCGCTGCCGCCCTCGTCGAGCCCGGTGGGCCGGAAGATCAGGTCGAACTCTCCGTCCAGCGGATGCTCCACCGACTCCAGGCATCGGGCGCAGTGCACCTGCACGGTGCCACTGTAGTGGGCGCGCAGCCGTATGTCCGGCACCACCTCCCGCGGCCCGCGGTGCTCCTCGATCAGGTCGGCACGGCCCGCCACCCTCATCGGTCCCTGCTGTTTTATTTCGCTGCCATAATCCACGCTGCCGGGGTCGAGCGCAATATCAAAAGCAACGGGCTCCCGCTCGAGTTCGGATACAGTAATCAACATTTGTCATTCTTCTTTGACAGGGATTTCGTTTTTGCCCGGACGCAATCTGGCAAAGGAACTATGAAACTGCTCGCGTGGCTCACTGAGACCTTCATCGCCGCCTTCGGCATCACGCGTCCACGGCCTGAGCAGGAGCGCTCCGCCCACCTCATGATCGGGGGAACGCTACTGGCGGTTCTCGTCGCCGCCTTCACGCTGCTCGCCATAATGATTTGGACAATCCGCTCAGGATAATGACGTTGGGCAATGCAGCAGGTCGCGGCCATCTCCCTGCGCGAAACGCCGGAACTGACTGCCGGCGTGAGCGGGCCTTTACCAGCCTTACAGCCGGTTTACTTGACGGGCGGCGCTGCAGTCTCGGACTTGGCCGCTGCAGCCTCCTGCTTGGCCGGGTCATTGTTGCCCTTAATGCCTTCCTTAAAGCCGCGCAATCCCTCACCCAGTCCCTTGCCCAGCTCGGGCAGCTTGCGGGGACCAAAGACCAGCAGTGCAATGGCCAGAACGATCAGCAGGTGGGTCGGCGTAAACAGGTTATCAAGCATGATGGATTCCTCCCGATAGGAACGGCTGGCGCCGCCAACCGGATGCTCCCTCTACCCCATTGTCGCACATCAGCCGGGTGCGGGCAGAGGAGCCCCCAGCCGCTGCCGCACCAGCGCGAAGAAGGCCGGCAGCGCCTCCGCTGGTCCCATCGTCAGCCGCCGGTGCACCTTAATCAGCGGATAGAGCCGCGAGCCACGGATTTCCACGGTTGGCACGGACATCGGCGGCTCCAGGGGGTCGCGGCTGGGGTACTCGGTCATGCGCCACGCACCGTCATAAAGTCGCACCAGCAGCTCACCAAAGTAGCCGCCCCACAGCATCGTCAACCACTCGCGGTCTGCCTCGGGCGGCGGAGCGAGGGCCTCCAGCACGGCCTCGAGCGCGTCTACAGAGCGCTCCGTGTAATCCAGGCGCCTGCCGTGGTGCCGCTCGGCCTCGGCGACGGCCTCCCCTGCATAGGCGCGCATCATCGCTTCGATTGACGCAAATTCTGTTTTTGCCAGCCGCACGCGTCCGTCCGCCATGTTCCTGAGTCTAATAGACTGTGGCATCACAGGAGGATGCATCCATGGAGAAAGCGACTTTCGGAGCGGGCTGCTTCTGGGGCGTGGAAGCCCAGTTTGCGCGGATTCCCGGCGTCATCGAAACCGCCGTTGGCTACGCGGGAGGGCGCACGGAACGGCCCACTTACAAGGACGTCTGCACCGACCAGACCGGCCATGCCGAGGTAGTGGAGCTCACCTTTGATCCGGCTCGCGTCACCTACCGGCAGTTGCTCGAGGTTTTCTTCAGCCTGCACGACCCGACGCAGCTGAACCGCCAGGGCCCGGACTGGGGTACCCAATACCGCAGCGTAATCTTGTTTCACTCCCCAGAGCAGGAAAAGGAAGCGCACACCTTCATCGACGAACTCACAGAGGAAAAGCGCTACACGAAAAAGATCGTCACGCAGGTGGTGCCGGCTGAGACCTTCTGGCGCGCCGAGGAGTACCACCAGAAGTACCTGGAAAAGCGGGGAGCGGTGAGCTGTCACATTTAGCACGTCGGCGAGCGGCTGCCTGCAACTGGCAGGTCCGCGCCACTGTTCTGCTCGCGCTACTCTGGCACAATCCGGACGAAGACTCCATCCGGCAGCTCGCCCTCAACCACGTGCACTACGCCGTTCTTCACAAAGCCGCGTATCTCACCCTGCGGGAAGAGCCGCCGGGGCTGGGGAGCCGAGGCAGCAACGTCCAGCGCTACTACCGGGATGGACTCACGCGAAACTCCCGGGCCGCTGCTCGCCCCCCTTGCAGCAGCATGTCCAGGGTTAGCCTCAGGCCCGCAGCCTGGAGTGTGTTCCGAGGTTCCGCTCACGACTCGTCCGGAGCGCTTGCCCATGCCACGGTCCATGGCCTCGTTCGCCAGCCGGTCAGCGTGCTTGTTCTTGTTCCGCAGCACGTGCTCAATCTGGAATCTTTCAAGCCGGCCGATGCGCCGCCTGGCCTCCTCGTAGAGCGGGCGCAGGTCAGCGCTGTGAACGCGGTACTGCCCTTTGATCTGCTTGACCATCAGCTCGGAGTCCGCCACGACCCGTAGCCTGCGGTAGCCTCTGCCGAGTGCAAAGGCCAGGGCCGCCAGCAACGCAGAATATTCCGCATAGTTGTTGGTCTTCTTGCCAAGATACTCACTTAGCTCGCCGGCTGCATGACCATCTTCACCCACCAGGTAGACGCCGAAGCCCGCCGGCCCCGGGTTGCCGCGCGACCCGCCGTCGCAATAGGCCGTGAGGAATCCGCTCTGCTCAGCACCACTCTGTCGTAGCTCTGGAGACATGCACTCAAGTCTAGCGAACCGGCATGCGGAAAACCCCTCGCCGTTTACAATCCCCTAGAGTGGGCCTATAGCTCAATGGTCAGAGCAGAGCACTCATAATGCTTTGGTTCCAGGTTCGAATCCTGGTGGGCCCACCATCTCTTCCGCACTCCCTTCCACGGTCAAGCCAGGACCACCTTAGACTAGCCATGCCGCCGGGCCGAAAGTCTACGAGGTTCACCCTCAAGCGGCTTTGGCTTCAAACTTTAGTCTCGATTGGTGACGCAGGCCAATGCATCCACCGAGATGCTTAAGGCCAAGTGTCCCGACAAACGCCCTTCCATTCCCTGCGCAACTGCGGGCTCTGCGTTGAACTAAACTCTTGGCTCAATCTCTGGAGCGCGGGCGTATGCTTGCCTGCAGCCCCCAAGTTCACCCCGTAGGAGAATGCACATGCAACGTCGCGCGTTCCTGAAGACCGCAGCCATACTGCCAGTGGCCGGGTTGGATACCTTCGCACACGCGCAACTCAAT
>CAYQYM010000209.1:0-4908 GCA_964421715.1 uncultured Acidipila sp. | reverse complement strand
CTGGATGGGCGGTTCACCGGCGCCAGCATGGACCCGACCGGGCAGGACCCGGACTACGACCCAAGCGAAGCTGGCACCCGCCCGCCGTTCACGTCGCTCTTCGGCGATTACGTAAAGCAGGAGCTCGGCTATCAGAGCGATCAGGTCTACTACATCCTGGGCGGCGGCATCGGGCGCTGGGACTTCGCCGAAGGCGGCGAGGAACCGGGCTTTCCCGACACGAGCGGAGGACTGCTGCGCGCGTTCGTCAAAAACCCCTACATGCGTGTCTTCGTGGCGGAGGGAAACTACGACGCTGCCACACCGTACTTTGCCGTGGACTACACACTGGACCACATGGGGCTGTCGCCGGCGCAGCACGCGCACGTTACGCGCGACCACTTTGACGCAGGGCACATGGTCTACATCGACCAGACCTCGATTGAGAAGCTCAGGCGTGACGTGGGCGCATTTTACGACGAGACGCTCGTTCTGGCGCGATGAGCCGCCGTCTCATCGCTTCTGGGCGATACTCGTGTTCGCCCCCGGCTGGTCCGGCTCCATGATGGTCTGACAAAGCTCTTCTGAGTAGCCGAATCGCATCCATGCCTTGCCGCAGAAGCGGTGGGTCACGCGGTATCCGTGCTGCTCGGCATAGGGGATGATATGCAGACTGTCGTTAAACGGCACAGGATTCAGCGGGTCTTCCGGTTTCATCCAGTCCAGGGCCACTTCGCCGTTCTCCGGGCTGAACTGCCAGCCGCCGATGACGAGGTAGTCCGGGTGCTGGGAGAGGAAGTAGGGTGCGCGTTCGGAGATGCGCAGGTTTTTGCTCCACAGCCAGTAGCCGTGATGCGGCTGGTCCGCGAAGATGTTGTGATCAAACCAGGCCAGCGGCCCGATGCTGTGGTAGTAGAAGCCATCCACCTTCTTGCCCTGCGCATGCTCCTTGAGGAACTCCGCTGTCGCCAGGTCACCGGCATAGGCGCCGTGCAGGTCACCGTACATGGCGTGGGCCGTCCATCCGATCTGCTCCAGACAGAGCAGCAGCAGGGCGATGGAAAAAGTGCGCTGCCGCCACATGCGCCAGCTAGTTTGGGGCTCGATCGTCCAGCAGAGCCAGGCCGAGGCGAGGAACGCCGTGAGAAAAGTGCCGAAGTGACGCGGGGCGAGATACATCGAAAGAAAGACCAGCACCACCAGCCCGTAGGGAGCCAGCCCGGCCCGGCCGGGTTCAAGCGGGGGCTGCGGACGGTCAAAGGCGTAGAGCGCAAGCAGGAGGCAGACCAACAGTCCAAAATACCGGAAGCTGGAGAGCGGGAAGGTGATGATCGAAAGCAGCCGCTCGATCTTCAGGTGCAGTGAGCTGGCCATCGTGCGATGGTGCACCAGCGGCTTGTCGGGCGCGAGCTGGCCGGCAGGCGTCGGCTCCTGCCGCGGTATCAGCGGCCGGTTCGTGAGATGGAGCGTACGCTCGATGCGGGTGACGGAGTTGGATGTGTTGGTTCCCGCGGTGAAGCTCGCGTCCTGCGGCGGCGCGGCGCTGAGGGCCGCCGCCAAAGCAAAGGCACAGTAAAGCACGGCGGCAGGAGCCCATGCGCGCATGCCGGGCGCTGGTGCGGTCCCGGTTCGCACGCCCTCGGGCGGCCTGCGGGAGCGCCAGAGCATCCAGGCAGCGGTCAGGACAAAGCCCGCAGCGGTAATAAAGGCGTGGGCCGATGTATTCGCCATCAGGCCGAGCACGAGCGCCAGCAGCAGCGGCCTTTGACGCTGGCTGCGTATCAGAGCACAGGCGGCGAATGCCAGCACTGCAAACAGCGCGTAGCTGCGCGCCACCACCGTGTCCTGGTAAAGCAGGAAAAACGTGAAGGGCAGCAGCAGGCGCAGGTAGCGCGGGAACGGAGCCCATCGGTAGAGCACCAGCGTGCTGGACACGCCAAACAGCCCGGTGAACCAGTGCATGCCTGCGTAGGAGAAGTGCAGCCGGTTGAGAACCAGGAGCAAGCTGTGCCACAGCGCCGGAGAGCCCTCATAACGCACGCCGTGCGCCACCATCTGCCACCAGCTCATGTCGCGGGCGATGAGCCAGGCCTGCGCCTCGTCTGCCCAGGGCACGTGGTGCGCGATGGCAAAGGAGAGAACTCCGCAGTAGACGGCCAGGCCGGCCGTCTCCCACCACGTCCAGCGATTCGGCTGCACCGCTACGAGACCCATTTCAGCAGCCGGATGACGCCCATGTCTGCCGGCTTGCGATGGGCCGAGACGTCGGACCTCGCATCGATCTCCTCGCGCCTTGAAGCGTAGTAACGGTAGGCTTCAACGAGCATCTGCTCGTTGGTGTAAGTGGGCCGCCAACCAAGCCGCTGCTTGATGCGGCTGGTGTCGAAAATAAAGTCTTCGGCGATCATCTTGTAGTGGTAGGGCCCCAGCGGGGAGATGCGCAGCCGGTGCGCGAGCTGCATCGCGGCAATGGACGGCTTTTTAGGCAGGGAGCGCACGCGCGACTTGCTGCCCGCCTCGTGCACCACGGATTCATAGACCTCGCGCAGCGTCTTTACATTGTCTGAGCCAATGTGGAAGAGATCAGAGCCGTTGAACTTGAGCGCCTGGATGCAGGCCGTGGCGAGGTCCTGCGCATAGATGAACTGGTAGCGATTGCCGCCGTCGCCCACCACCCATACCGTGCGGCCCTCGTCGATGAACTCGAAGAGAATGGCCAGCAGGCCGAGCCTTCCGCGGTCGATGATCGTGGGCGAGCGCAGGATCACGACGTCGAGATCCTGCGAGTACCCCTCGAGCACCTTCTCCGCCGCCAGCTTCGAGCGTCCATAAGCCTCCACCGGGTCCGGCCTCTCCTGCTCCGTCACCGGGCGGCCGAGGTTGCGGGCCCAGAGGCAGTTGGTGGAGATGAAGACAAACTTCTTCACGCCGCGTGTACGGCAGGCCTCAGCGAGATTGCGTGTCGCATCCACGTTGCAGGTCGCAAGCTCCTGTTCGTCTATCCTGGCGCCGTGCGCAAGCATGGCTGCACAGTGCATCACGCCGTCAAACCTGTTGCCTGCCAGCAGCGCTTCGACGAAGCTCTTGTCGCGCAGGTCTGCCTGGATGCTGGTGAGGCGCGGATGCCAGCTTTCATCCTTCATTCGGTCGATGCTGGTGACGTCATAGCCCTCCTCGAGCAGGCGCTGCTTGAGGATGTTGCCGAAAAAGCCGGCTCCTCCTGTAACCAGGATACGGGCCATAAACAGTTGTTCCTTTGCCAGATCAGAGTTAGCCGCCGCAGGCTCCGCACTGGAAGCACAGGGAATCACCGGACAGCTTACGTGGAAGGATGTGTTCATTTTGACGAAGGGATGCTTACTAGGATAGAACCGGTACGCTCCGGCTGTGAATACCGTGTGGGCCTGGAAGAAGGGTTCGCTTGCGCGAACCGCTTATTTTCACGCCCGGCTATGATGGAACCAGACCTGCCCGTGCCCTCTGCCCCGCAAACTGCGCTGCCCTCGCTCTACGAGTTCTTCTCGCCCGGCGGCCTGCTCTCGCGCGCGCCGCTGCCCTATGAATTCCGCAAGGGCCAGCTGGAGATGGCGCAGGCCGTGGAGCGCGCGCTCACCGAGCCCCGGCACCTGATTGCCGAAGCAGGGACCGGCACAGGAAAGACCCTAGCCTACCTACTGCCCGCGCTGCGGCTGGGCGAGCGCGTCATCATCTCCACCGGCACCAAAAACCTGCAGGAGCAGCTCTTCTTCAAGGACGTGCCGTTTCTTGAAAGCCTGCTGGGTCCGCTGCGGGTCTGCTACATGAAAGGCCGGGCAAACTACCTATGCCGACACAAGCTCTACGCGCTCCGCGGGCAGCCCATCCTGAGCGGCCTTGAGGAGATCCAGCAGTACCAGTCGATTGCCGAGTGGGAGAAGACCACCGAGACCGGGGATCGCGCCGAGATTGACGGGCTGCCGGAGACGAGCGCGCTGTGGACCAAGCTGGATGCGCGCGGTGAGGCTTGCCTTGGCCAGAGCTGCCCGGACTGGGACCGCTGCTTCATCACCGGGATGCGGCGCAAGGCGGCCGAGAGCGACATCGTGATTGTGAACCACCACCTCTTCTTTGCCGATCTTGCCATCAAGCAGCAGGCCGGCAATGCGCCGGACGCAGGCGTGCTGCCCGAGGCTGCCGCAGTCATCTTCGACGAAGCGCATGAACTGGAAGACGTGGCATCGAGCTACTTCGGCATTACCCTGAGCAACCTGCGTTTTGAGGAGCTGGCGCGGGACACCGAGGCGCTGCTGCGTGCAAAGCAGGCGCTCTCAAGTTCTGTACTCTCTGCCGCGCAGACGGCGCGCGAACGGGCTCGGCTCTTCTTCGGTGCGCTGCCCCATGCCGCCGGCGGCGAGGGGCGGATGGAGTTCCGGGACCGCGAAGAGTTCCTGGAGACGCACGGCGATCTCTACCTCGGCGTATTGAACGCGCTGCACGGTCTTGAGGGCGAATTTGAGCGCATGCGCGGCGTGGAAGAGGCGCCCGGCCTGCGCAAACGCGCGGCCGACCTGCGCACGCAGGTGCGATTCCTGATGGAGTCTGAAGACAGGAACACCGTCTTCTGGCTGGAGCGGCGCCAGGGCGGCCGTGGCCGTGAGGCGGGGCGGGTGACCTATCTGCAGGCCACGCCCATTGACGTGTCAGGGCTGCTGCGCGAGCTGCTCTTTGAGGCCTTCCCAAGCGTTGTGCTCACCTCGGCCACGCTGACGGTCCAGGGCGGCTTTGCCCATCTGCGCAAGCGGCTGGGCATGGACGAGGGCCGCGAGATGGTGGTGCCGGCGCACTTCCGGTATCCGGAGCAGGCGCTGCTCTACCTGCCTCCCGAGATGCCGGACCCGCGCGAGCCCGGCTTCCAGGAGGCCGCCGCGCGGCAGATGCGGCGTGTGCTGG
>CAYQYM010000208.1:0-4908 GCA_964421715.1 uncultured Acidipila sp. | reverse complement strand
AAGCGGAAGATGAAGGTCGGCGAGGCCTTTGAGTACCTGGTGCAGGAAGAAGAGGGCAGGCTGATCGACATGGACCAGGTGACGCGGACCGCAGTCGAGCGCGTTGAGAACTCAGGCATCGTATTCCTGGACGAGATCGATAAGATCGCTGGGCGTGAGGGGGGCCATGGGCCGGACATCTCGCGTGAAGGCGTGCAGCGCGACATCCTGCCGATCGTGGAAGGCACGACCGTGAACAGCCGCTACGGCATGGTGCGGACGGACCACATTCTATTCATCGCGGCCGGCGCCTTTCACGTCTCCAAGCCCAGCGATCTCATCCCGGAGTTGCAGGGGCGCTTCCCCATCCGCGTGGAGCTGCAATCCCTGACCGTTGAGGACTTCATCCGCATCCTCACCGAGCCGAAGTCGTCACTGGTGAAGCAGTACACGGCCCTGCTTGAGACCGAGGGGCTGAAGCTGGAGTTCACGCGCGAGGCGCTGGAAGAGATGGCGCAGTTTGCCTTCCGCGTCAACGAGACTACGGAGAACATCGGCGCGCGGCGGCTGCACACCATCATGGAGCGGGTGCTCGACGAGGTGAGCTTCCTGGCGCCTGACCTGACCAAGGCTCCGCGCACGGAGTCGAACGTGATCGACCTGGCCGCGGTGGCCAGCGAGCAGGGCGCCACCGCGCCGCTGCCCGTCGTCGAGCGGCAGACCGAGGGAGGCCCGCTGGAGAAGGTCGTCGTGATTGACCCGGAGTACGTGCGGCATATGGTGGCCTCGGTGGTGAAGAACCAGGACCTCTCGCGATACATACTTTGAGGTCTTGCGGGCTGCGCAGCGGCATGCGACGAGGTTCCGCTCCCGGAGCCTCGTTGCAGATTGACTACCTACGCGATTACTTGAGATTGCCGGACTACCGCGAAAGTGCAGTCAGTTTTAGGCGTGTTGTCCGATAATCCGGTCAGTGCCTTGTGCTCATCACCTCCGCATCTGGCGGCTGCTGCAGTGGTCTCTGCTGCTGCTCGCGCTGCCCTGCGGGGCGCAGCGCTACCTGTTTCGCCAGTATGGGCAGGCGGACGGGCTCGAAAATCTCAACGTCAACACCATGCTGTCGGACCGCAACGGCTTCCTCTGGCTGGGAACCGAGAACGGGCTCTACCGCTATGATGGTTCGCGCTTTCAGCTCGTCGGCGAGAAGATTCCGCTGCAGTACGTCACAGCGCTCACGCAGGACTGGGACGGGCGCATCTGGGCGGGGACAAACGCGGGGCTTTTCGTCAGCCAGCCGGGCCTGAACGCAGAAAGCTTCCGCGAGATTACCTACCAGGGGCGCACCCTGCGCATCGGGAAGACGGAGGCGATGGCCCAGAGAGGCGACGAGATGCTTGCCGCCACGCAGCGCGGCGTGCTGCTCTCTGTCCGCCTGGAGCAGGGACGATGGAAGGCGCGCGATTTTTTTGCGCTGCACCACATTGCGCAGCCACCGGGAGCGGTGGGCGCCGTGCACGTGATTCGGGGCGAGGAGCTGTGGTTCGGCTGCGGTACAGCCATCTGCCGCCTCGCCGGACAGCACGTCGACCGCCTGGGTCCGGCCGAGGGAGTGCCTGAAGACAGCTACAACGAGATGCTTACCGACCATGCCGGCGGACTATGGGCACGCGGAGCCGGCAACATTCTTTACAAAACCGTCGGCCGCTCGCGGTTCGCGTCGCGCAACGGCGCTGCACAGGTTCACTCAGACCGCTTCACACAGTTGAGCGAGGACCGCGAAGGACGGATCATCACCCCGAGCGACGCCGGGCTGCTGCGCTGGACAGGTGCCGGATGGGAGTCTATCGGCAAGGCGGAGGGACTCGGCGCGGGCGTGCCGGTGGCAACTGCCGTAGCCGCGGATGGAAGCTTCTGGGTGGCGCTGGCCGGCCAGGGCCTGTTGAAGTGGCTCGGCTACTCCAACCTCGAAAGCTGGTCGCCGGAGGACGGGCTCAGCAGCATGCTGGTGTGGGGGATTCACCCGGACGGGCAGGGCGGGTTGCTGGTCGCAACCGAGAAGGGACTGGACCAGTTGCCAGCGTCGCCCGCCACACCGCGCCGCCCGGCGGGTGATCTGACGCATCCCTCCGTCATGGCTGATGTCCGGCGCAAGCTGCGGCCCTATGCGCGAACCGCTGCCGTCAAACTGAGTCACACGCACTTTATGGTTGCCGGCGGCGACGGCACCCTCTGGGTGGCGGCTGGTCAGCAGATTGCCGCCATTCCGCGCCGTGGACCGGTACTTGTCCGTCCCGCAGGTGCGCGCCTCTACCACCTGATTGCCGCGCCCGGCGGCGGAGTGTGGGCAGCCAGCGACGCCGGCCTGCGCAACCTGTCGATCCGCGGCGGCCGCATCTTCATGCAGGCGCCTGAGGATGCCGCCGTGAACGGCCGGCCGGTGTACAACGCGGTCTGCCGGTCTGCGAATGACTGCTGGGCCACGGCCGCGGACAGCCTGCTGCACTGGCGCGGCGACAAATGGACCCCGGTCGAGATGCCGCGGACCGGCGTCCTGACCCGCAACCTGGACCTTGCCTTCGACAGGAACGGGAACCTGTGGATCGATGGCGACTTTGCCGGGGTGGCGAAGTTGACAATGGACGGCGAACGAGTGCGCCAGGTGGAGTTCTTCTCCCGGCATCCGCTTGCCTCAAACGCGGCGGTGGTTCTGTGCTCTGACCAGCGCGGCTGGATCTGGGTCGGCGGCGACCACGGCATCGATGTCTACAACGGCACACGCTGGGCCCGTTACACCCAGCAGGATGGCCTGGTCTGGAATGACATCGACCAGTTCGCCTTTTATCCGGACCCGGATGGGAGCGTCTGGGTGGGCACCAGCGGCGGCCTTACGCACATTCTGCACCCGGAGGCCGCCTTCCAGTTCCCGGCCCCCCAGGCGCGCATTATGAGCGCATTGCTGGGCAACCAGCCCCTCGATCTTGCCGCCAGCGCTCGCTACCACTGGACGGCGCAGCCTTTCCTGGTACGCTTTGCCTCGCTCAGCCTGCTGCACGAACCGTCCATTCGATTCCGCTACCGCATTGTCGGGCTCGACCCGGACTGGGTCGTCACCACTGCCGGACAGGCACGCTACCCCAAGCTTGATCCCGGCCATTACCGCTTCGAATTGCTCACGGCCGACAGCGCAACGCACCTGCGGTCAGCGCCTGCCGTGCTCGAGTTCACGTTGCAGCCGCCGTGGTGGCGGTCCTGGTGGTTCTTGCTGCTCTGCGGACTGGCCGCGCTGGCTCTTGCCTCGCTCGCCTGGCGCTGGCGCAACCGCTCGCTGTTCAAACGCCAGCGGCATCTGGAACGCATCGTGGCCGAGCGCACCAAGGAACTGCGCGAACAGGCCACGCACGACGGTATGACGGGGCTCTGGAACCGCAGTGCCGTGGTAGAAATCCTTGGCCGTGAGCTCGAACGCGCGCAAAGGCACGGCTCGCCGCTCGTGCTCATCCTGCTCGACTTCGATTACTTCAAGCTGATCAATGACACGCATGGACACATGACGGGCGACGAGGTGCTGCGCGGCGCGGCAAACCGCTTCCGGCAGGTGCTGCGCACCTACGACCACATCGGCCGCTACGGCGGGGAAGAGTTTGCCATCGTGCTGCCGGGTTGTGACATCTCCACCGGAGTCGCGCGGGCCGAGCACCTGCGGCAGGCCATCGCGGTGCAGCCGTTTCGCATCGGCGAGGTGGAGCTGAGCGTAACCTGCAGCTTTGGACTGGTAAGCCAGGGCGGGGATACCGCCACGGTGGAGCAGATGCTTAAGCGCGCCGACGAGGCGCTCTACCAGGCCAAGCGCGCCGGCCGCAACCGCATCGAGGTCGCGGTAATTCCTGATGACGATCTATTCAGACGAGCAGTCCATCCCCTCAGCGAAGAGCTCACCCGTTGATCGACGCCGCGCCCAGTGGCAGAAAATACTGCGTGCCCTGGATGGGTTCGGAGAGCCGCTTGAGTAACATCTGCAGGTCCTGATTGCTGCTGACAAAATCGATCTCTGAGGTGTTCACCACCAGCAGGTCGCTGGCCGTGTAGTGAAAGAAGTAGTGCTCATAAGCCTGCACAACCTGCTCGATGTAGCTGTCGCTGATTGCCCGCTCTCCGCTCACGCCCTTGCGCCTGAGCCGCTGCTTAAGCACCTCCGGCGTGGCCTGCAGATAGATCACAAGATCCGGCGCGGGCACCTCCTTGCGGAACGTCTCATAATAGCGTTTGTAGAGGGCAAGCTCGGAGTCGGTCAGGTTCACGTAGGCAAACAGCTTATCCTTCTCGAAGATGTAGTCCGACACAATGGGCGCGTCCTGGTTGCTCCGTTCCGCTGCGATGGCACGCATCTGCTCGTGCCTCTCCTTGAGGAACCACATCTGCGCGGCAAAACCGATCCCGGGCTGGCCTTGGTAAAAGCGGTCTAGGAAGGGATTGTCCTCCGGCTCCATGATGCGGCGCGCGCGCAGCGTCTCGGCCAGAATGCCCGCGAGTGTCGACTTACCGACACGCAGCGGACCCTCCACGGCGAGGAAGCGGGGCTGTTCGAAAAGCTTGGCCAAAAGAAAATCTCCGTTAGCGAAGAAAAACCGAAGATACCACGCTTCGGCATCGCTGGCCAGAGACCACTCTGGTTCCGCCTCCCTACTCAGCTCTCAGCAGCGCGCTCAGCACAATGCCAGCGAAAGCGGTCCACGCCAGGATCGCGATAGGCCATGCCAGGATGCGCCCGAAGTTCAGCGTGTAGCCGGATCCGGCCCTGCTCTGCACGAGCAGAGCGGGGTCGTTGGGATTGTTGTAGAACAGGCCCCAGCGCCAGTAGGCGTCGTTGCGCCGGTCAACAGCGGTAGGCTCGCAGCAGCCCGAGCGGCTGCCGGCGTTGCGCCAGACGGC
>CAYQYM010000207.1:0-4918 GCA_964421715.1 uncultured Acidipila sp. | reverse complement strand
CTATATGTCTTCCTTGATCTGAAGCTACATGACATTCCGAACACGGTGGGAGCGGCCGTCCGCGCCATTTCGGGCCTCGGGGTCAGCCTGTTGACCGTTCACGCGCTGGGTGGACCGGCCATGCTGGCCGCCGCGGCTGAGGCTGCATCGGCCCCGGAAAGCCCCCGGCTGCTCGCCGTCACGGTGCTCACCAGCATGGACCAGCCGCAGCTCTCCGCTATCGGCATCAGCGTCAGTCCCCTGCAGGCGGCCGTGTCCCTCGCGCGGGCCGCCCATTCTAGTGGCATCACCGGCCTGGTGTGCAGCCCGGCGGTGGCCGCCGCCATGCGCGCCGCCACGCCGGGCATGCACATCGTCACTCCGGGTATCCGCCCTGCAGGCGCAGCCGCCGGAGATCAGCGGCGATTCTTGACTCCCGCCGCCGCTCTTCGCGCCGGCTCTTCACAGCTTGTGGTCGGCCGTCCGATCACCCAGGCTGCCGACCCGGAGGGCGTGACCCAGGCCATCCTGGGCGAGATCGCGGAATCGCTCCGCTAGCGTCGCCGATCGCCCGGTTTTTTCGAAACGACACGAGTCGGAAGGCTGCCCCTTCCGTGCCTCCGGCTTCTCCATTTGCCCGCTTTGCGAAGCCGCTTTCGTCTGCTGAACGACTTCCTTTTTGAAGACTCGCCATCCCAGTAAATCCGGTTGCCTCGCCTACTCGTACTCCCCACGTAGTTACTGCAATTCCGGAATGAACCAAGGAGGCAATTCGTGGACAGATTGTTGGATACCCTGATCTCCAGGCGAGTGTCACGCCGCAAGTTCCTGGCCAGTGTTGGCGCGGGAGCAGGCGCTGCAACCGCCCTGACCGTCGCCGGCTGCGGCGAAAGCAAAAAGATGACCACCACACCCCCTCCGTCGACTAACGGCGTGACCGACACTGACATCTTCAACTTTGCCCTGAATCTTGAATATCTTGAGTCGGAGTACTACCTGCGCGGTGCCCTTGGCAGTGGACTCACCGATGCTGACGCCGGCTCCGGGGCAGGCCAGGTGACCGGCGGCACCCAGGTTGCCTTTAAGACACCAGCCATCCAGCAGTACGCGCTTGAGATCGCAAAGGACGAGTTGGACCACGTCCGCTATATTCGCAGCGCGCTCGGCTCCAGCGCAGTGTCTCGTCCAGCCATCGACCTCATGAGCAGCTTTAATGCAGCCGCAAGCGCTGCGGGCATCGGTTCTAACTTCAATCCCTATGCTGATGAGAAGAGCTTCCTGGTGGGCGCCTTTGTATTCGAAGATGTAGGCGTGACCGCTTACCACGGCGTCGCGAGTCTGCTTGCCAGCAAGGACAACCTCGCCGCCGCGGCTGGCATTCTGGCCGCTGAGGCCTATCATGCCGGTGAGATTCGCACGCTCATCACCCAGTTTGGTGAGCCGTACGTGGGCCTCTGCAACAAGATCGCAAACCTGCGCGCTGCGGCCAGTGGCGGCGGGGAGACCACGCTCTCGGCCAGCCAGATCGTCAACGCTGACAGCAACGCCATCTCATTCGACCGCACGACGGACCAGGTGCTGCACATTGTCTATCTCAGCACGATGGCCGGCGTCATCAAGAGCGGCGGCTTCTTCCCAAATGGTTTCAACGGCACCATCTCAGCCACGGCTTCTTAAGGAGAAGGAAATGGATTGCATTGTGGAAAAGGATCTCGCGGTGATGAAGGCAGAACTTGAGGAGAAGCGCTCCTCCCGCCGTTCGGCACTGCTGTTGGGCGGAGCGGCCCTGGCCGGCCTTGCACTCTCACGCGGAACGGCGCTGGCGGCGGACTCCTCTGTAACCGATGCGGATATTCTCAACTTCGCGCTGAACCTCGAATACCTCGAGGCGCAGTACTACACTCTCGCCACCACCGGTCAGACACTCGACCAGGCCGGTATTGCAACCAAAAGCGGCAGCGGAGCAGCGGGTGGCACAGTCACAGTCAAGTCCAACGCTAAGGTCACCTTCAGTGACCCCAACCTTGCAGCCTTCGCGATGGAGGTGGCCGCCGACGAGCAGAACCACGTCAAATTCCTGCAGACGGCGCTTGCCGGTTCAGCAGTAGCCATGCCCAACATCGACCTGATGAACAGCTTCAATGCCCTGGCCATGGTGGCTGGTCTCGGTTCCACCTTTGACCCTTTTTCCAGCGAGCTGAATTTCCTGCTCGGAGCATTCATCTTTGAAGATGTGGGCGTCACTGCCTACCAGGGCGCGGCCGTCCTTGTCTCCGATAAGACGATACTCGACAAGGCAATCGGCATTCACAATGTCGAGGCCTACCACGCGGCCGGCATCCGCACGCGTATCTTCCAGGCCGGAAGCTCCGCCCAGTCCACCTCGCAGGCTATTGCAGGTGCGCGCAAGCAGCTTGACGGCTCCTCGAATGGGGACATCGGCGTAGGCCTCGCGAGTGATGGCGCATCCACCATCGTCAATGTAGACGCGAACGGCCGCACCACTGCCCGCACCACCACCCAGGTGCTCAACATTGTTTATGGCGGCGGAGCGGTAGGTAAAGGCGGAGCCTTCTTCCCCAACGGCATGAACGGCACAATCAAGTAACCGGGACCGCCCACAAATAAGTCACACACCCTCAGCCGGAGCGAAATGCTCCGGCTCTTTTTTTCTGCGGCTCGCCTGCGAGGCACTGAAGAGTGGATACTGTTCTGGCGAGGTTGCGATGCGGCTGAATGTGACACGGAACGAACTGAAGCGGCGCTTTGAAGTGGAGGTGGGCGGGCAGACCGCATTTCTAAACTACAGGGTCGATAGCGGAGCGATGACTCTCACGCATACCGAGGTACCATCCAGGCTCGAAGGTCGTGGGCTAGGAACAGAGCTGGCCCGGACTGCCCTGCAGTATGCAAGCCAATCCGGACTCAAGGTTCATCCACAGTGCCCCTTCGTCGCCAGCTACATCCAGAACCACCCCGAGTACCAGAACCTGGTGGCCTGAATTCGGGCTCTTCCGTCTGCAATATATGTTCCTCGCTGCAGTGGTCTCGCTCTAAGCTGCGCAGACGATGTTCGTGGCTCACACTTCCCCGGCGCGGCGGCGGTCCAGCTCGGTCGCATTGTCTTCTCCTACATCGGTGTGCGGGTCTGAACTGGTGTCGCCGGGAAGCCGCGTGATCAGCGGCGCGGGAACCTCGTTCAGCTTCTCCGGCAAGGTCGAAAGGGTCATGCCGTCTGGATTGAGAGGACTCACCGGCTCGCCCTCCGAGCGGCGGCGGTCTTCCCGCATTGTCATGCGCTGATAGGCCTTGTCCTCGTCCACGCTGCGAACGTCGAGCGCGTCGATCGGATCCGTCGCATCCGCATCCGGATAGATCGAGTCCTCGCTATGGTTCAGGGTCAGGTCTATCGGCAGCTCCGTGCCCATCACGTTCGCGAGGTTGCCCTCGGCTTCAAGCGTGCGACCAACGTGCCGCGTCGCGCTGAATACCTGCTCCTCCATCTCTCCGTTCTTCTCCTGCTCTGTCATGCTGTCTCCTCGCCAGCCCAACTCTCAGGCCACCTGTTGTGACATGTTGGTATTCTTGTCTGCGCGGAAGCGCAGCAGCGCCATGAATCCGTCGCCACCGATGGTGCGGTCGCGCGCGGCACGGTGCAGCAGGAAGCTACCCTTGAGCGCCCGCCGCGCCAGCACCTCTTCAAGGTCAGCAAAGCGCCGCACGGGATTGGCACAAAGCGAGCAGGCCCCAGACTGTCCCAGGTCAACATGCGAACACGAGGTGCAGACCGTCGCCGGAACAGGCTCATGCTGGCCGACGACGACCTCCTGCAGTTCTCCAAGCTCAAGTGCCTCCATCACCGCCTGTGGCCCCGTCGCGCCGCGAGCGCCGCGTGCCACTCCGGCTGCAATGGCCTCGAGCAGCTCGTCCAGCTTTTTCCGCGCACGCTCATCGCGCAGCGGGCGCACGATCGCCTCCACCTGCTCGCGCGAGGCAAGGCCGGGATCGCACGGGAACTGGCCGGCAAACCTCGCCACAACCAGGTCCGGAAAGGCAGCCTTGATCTCCGGGTAGAGCTCCGCGCGGCAGCCAACAAAGATGGCTTCCGCCTCACCGCTTTCTATCATGCGCAGTATGCGTTCCCCCACGTGGCGCATGTGGTGAAAGGCATCATCATCCTTGCTGCGCTCGTCGCTCTTCTTGCGCGACGCGCCCGTCTCGCGCACGCTGATGCGCTCCTCGCCAAACTCGTTGGTGCGCTCCACCAGGTCATCTCCGTCAAACGCCAGCAGCCTCGTGACCGAGCGGTCCAGCAGCAGCACGAGCGTCTTCTCTCGAGGCACGGCCAGCGAGAGCAGCGGGGCGATGCTGAAGCTCTCTCCCATCAGCGCGCGTGGCCTGACCTGGAAGGGCAGTTCCAGCTCCTGCCAGAGATCGCCGTCGGTGCTGGCGAAGATGGCCAAGCCGGACATGCGGCCTGTGCGGAAGGCCTCTCCGCGTTGCTCGATTTTCTGCACGAGGGGCCGGAGAGCCAGAACGTCGTTCCCGCTACGCAGCAGCTCGCGCGCTGTCTCCCTGGCTGAGATTACGGCGGCCTGGTGAGCGAAGTTGTCCGGCTTGTATTCACTGAAGTAGAAGCTCACGGCTCTGCCGCCGGGCGAGTGGAATTCTGCGAGCGTTGTGAGCCATTCCTGATCCATCATCTTGCTCCTCCTGTACCTGTGGGATGCGGCGCGGCGGCATCCAAGAATGCAAGGAGCCTTTCAAGCGATGAGTCAGACCAAAGCGCAGAATCCTGTTCCGCTGACCACAACCGGCCCCGCGCCTGAGGAGGAGCGCAACAAAGAGATCGACGCGGGCCATCAACACTCCCACGCCGCGCACCTCAAAGGCACAGAGGAGAAGCCGCACACCAAGCCCGCCGGAAATCTGCGGCAGG
>CAYQYM010000206.1:0-4918 GCA_964421715.1 uncultured Acidipila sp. | reverse complement strand
GTCCACCTCGCCTGCCTCAAAATGATGCTCAGATATTTATGAGACCGGTTCTAGAGGCAATGCCTGGGCAGTGTCCAAGGCTGAGTTCCGCGGTTCACACGCCTCCGATGCATCGGCAGAGCACGGCTGTTAAAGTCAAAGCATATGGTCAAAGGGATTACATTGGTCCGGCAGACAAGCACGCCGGCTGTGTTTGACAAGCTCGCCAGCTTCTTCGCCACGCTTGGCTTCGAGCCTGGCAGATCCTGGGACGACGAGCTGAGCCGCGGCCGCCCTTTCCTCGCGCCACTGGGAAATCTGGAGCTGGTGGATGGCATGACTCCGGCCACGGCCGAGGTGCTGATAGAAGTAACAAGCCTGGGGGACGTGCGCGAGGTCGTGCTGCGCTGGCTCGAACAAAACTGGGGCAGCGCCGAGGCAGCCCGCCGCGTGACCGCGATCTCTGACACAAACTGGAAGTCACGCCTGTTCACAGCGGAGCCGGTTCCTGGCGTGCCCTTCGACTTCTGGGAGTGGAGCGACCCGCTTCGCGGCAAACCTGCGGCGATGGAAGGCGACCTCATCGCCTCTGGCATGCGCTTTGCCATCATCGCCGCGCGGTGGAATGCCGTCATCACCGATCGCCTGCTGCAGGGCTCGCTTGACGCGCTGCTGCGCAGCGGCGCACGCCGCGAGGATATTCAGATCGTCCGCGTTCCCGGCGCCTGGGAGATTCCCTCGGCCGCACGCAAGATCGCCGAGCAGAAGCGAGTGGATGCAATTATTACGCTTGGTCTGCTCCTGCGCGGTGAGACGGCGCACTACGAGGCCATCTATAACGAAGTCTCGCGCGGCATTGGCCAGTCCCAGCAGGAGACCGGCATCCCGCACTCCTTTGGCGTCCTGACGTGTGAGACGCTCGAGCAGGCACTGGACCGCGCCGGGCTCAAGGCCGGCAACAAGGGATTTGAGGCGGCCGCGGCCTCTATCGAGATGGTGTCTCTCAACCGCAAGCTGGAGCAGCAGCCATGAGCGCCTCAGGCAAGCGCCGCAAGTCGCGCGAGCTCGCCATGCAAATGCTCTTCCAGTCCGACGTGGGCAGGCAGACACCGGACCAGGTGCGCGCCAGCTTCTGGCAGGCGCGTGAGGAGTCTGACCCCGATACGCGCGGCTTTGCCGAGGACCTGTTCCGCGTAACCACCACGCGCGAGCAGGAGATCGATGAACGTATCGAGAAGAACTCCGCCAACTGGCGGCTGTCCCGCATGGCGGCTGTGGACCGCAATCTGTTGCGGCTGGCTGTCGGTGAGATGCTCGGCTATCCTGGCACGCCCGCTCCCATCATCATCAATGAGGCACTGGAAATTGCGCGGCGCTACTCCGCACCTGAGTCTATCAATTTCCTCAACGGCGTGCTCGACGCTATCGCCCGCACGCGATACTAAGCTCGATGCGCATCGCCTTCTTCGGCGGCAGCTTTGATCCACCGCATCGCGGCCATCTGGCCATAGCGCACGCTGCCTTGGAACGGCTCCACCTGGACGAGGTGTGGTTTGCACCCGTAGGTCGTCAGCCGCTCAAGCAGGCCATCGCCGCAGCACCCTACGCGGACCGCGTGCGGATGGTACAACTGGCCATCGCAAACAATCCGCGCTTCTGCCTTTCGCTGGCGGACGCGCCGCGTCCTGACGGGCAGCCGAACTATATGTATGACACCCTGCGTGAGGTGCTCGCGTCCGCAGCGGCTGGGGCAAGAATTTTTTGCCTGCTCGGGGCAGATTCTTTCCTGATGCTACGCAAGTGGTACCGTTCAGCGGAACTGCTCACACTTACCGATTTCATTATTGCGGGGCGGCCTGGCTGCTCGCTTGCGGAGGAGGTGAGCGCCTTACCCGACGGCGTATTCGCCTCCGCACCACAGCCGTGCGGCAGCCAGTTGCCAGTGGAGCCGTCCAACAGCCCGCAGCCGGGCTGCCTCGTGCGCCGGCTCACCGGTCCAGGCGGCGCCAGCAGCTCGCTCTATCTGCTGCCTGATCTTCAAGAAGATGTCTCTGCCACCGAGATCCGGCTAGCCATTGCAGGCACAAGTGCGACGCGCAGCCCCGTTCTCGCAGCGCCGCTCGCACCGGCAGTCCTGGCTTATATTCGGGAGCAGCAGCTTTACGTCTGACGAGAATCAGGCCGCCAGGTTCCTAATAGCGTCGGCGGTGGCGCGGGCGGAAACCAGGCAGACTTACAGAACGCAACCACGCTACGATACAAGGAATGGCAACTTCCAATACACACAAGATGGTGCTGGCCGCCGCCGCTGCCTGCGAAGACAAGAAGGCTGAAGACACGCGCGTGCTCGAGCTTGATCCCGCAGACTCCGGCTTCACTGATTATTTCCTGATCGCCAGCGGTACCAATGACCGGCAAACCGTCGCCATCGCCGACGAGATCGAGTTGCGCCTCAAGCGCGAGTTCGGCGCTTATCCCAATTCGGTGGAAGGCCGCCGCCAGGGTGAGTGGATCCTTCTCGACTACGTCGACTTCGTCGTGCACATCTTCCTTGCGGAGAAGCGCGCCTACTACGATATCGAGCGGCTGCGGAAGTCGGCGAAACCGCTGGAACTGGCAGCGCTGAAAGCGGCGCTCAAAGAGAAAACCGCGGCCGCACGAAAGAAGTCCGTCCCGAAGAAAGCCTCCCTCAAAAGTACGCCGCCATTAAAAGAAGCGGCTACAAAGCCGACCGCCAAAAAGGCAACAGCAACGAAGACTACTCCAAAGAAAGCTGCGGCAAAGAAAACAGCTCCTAAGAACGCAGCGGCGAAGAAGGCTGCTGGTTCCAACAAGTCGCTTTGCTAAGGAAAACGCTGCCAGAATTTGCGCGCAGTGCTGGTAAGCGCTAGTGTGCACAGTTCCCGAGTAAGCCATTTGAGGTAGGCCTGTAGCTTGTCGCGAGCCGGCCTGGTCTGATCCAGTGCAATGCTACCGAACCGCCGCGACCTCTGGCTGGCGCAGCCACTCATAGAGCGGGAACTGCTCGGCCAGCTCGGCCACCTGGCCCCGGATGTGCGCTAGCTTTTGCGCGTCACTTCTCTGTTCCAGCGCCTCGGCGATCCAGCGACCTATCATGCGCATCTCCTGCTCCCGCATGCCGCGCGTGGTAAGGGCGGGTGTACCGATGCGGATGCCGCTGGGTTTCAGCGGTGGATTCTGATCGTAGGGAATAGCGTTCTTGTTCACAGTGATGCCGGCCTTGCCCAGCGCGGCTTCGGCCTCGCTGCCCAGCATGCCCTTTTCAAAGACATCGATCAGCAGTACGTGCGTGTCGGTTCCACCGGAGATCAGCCGGAAGCCGCGGGCCCTGAGCTCTTCAGCCAGCGCTCGTGCGTTGGCCACGATCTGCGCGGCATAGGCGCGAAAGTCCGGTTGGAGCGCCTCACGAAAAGCGACGGCCTTGGCCGCGATGACGTGGACCAGCGGGCCGCCCTGCTGGCCCGGAAAGACGCACTTGTCAATGGCCGATGCAAACTCCTGCCGGCTCAGGATGAGCCCGGAGCGGGGGCCGCGCAGCGTCTTATGCGTCGTCGTGGTGACGATATGGGCGTGCGGCACCGGAGAAGGATGCGCCCCACCCGCGACAAGGCCGGAAAAATGTGCCATGTCCACCAGGAAGAGAGCGCCGACCTTGTCGGCGATCTGGCGCATGCGTGCGAAGTCGAAGATGCGCGGATAGGCGCTGCCGCCGCCGATGAGCAGTCTGGGCCGCTCGCGCTCGGCAATCTGTTCCAGCTCGTCGTAGTCCACCACCTCGGTGTCTTTGCGGACGGTGTAGGACGAAACGCGATAGAGCTTGCCGGAGAAGTTCAGCTTGTGGCCGTGCGTCAGGTGGCCGCCGTGTGCCAGGTCCAGGCCTAGTATGCCGTCTCCCGGCTGCAGCACGGCCATATAGGCTGCAGCGTTGGCCTGTGAGCCGGAGTGCGGCTGCACGTTGACGTGCTCGGACCCAAAGAGCTGCCGGGCGCGATCGCGCGCCAGGTTCTCCACCACGTCTGTATACTCGCAGCCGCCGTAGTACCGCCGTCCCGGGTAGCCTTCCGCATATTTGTTGGTGAAGACCGAACCTGCCGCCTCCAGCACCGCTTGGCTGACGAAGTTCTCAGAGGCTATCATCTCGAGCCCCTCATGCTGGCGGCGCACCTCATGCTCAAGCGCGGAGGCAATCTCGGGATCAGAGACCGAAAGCGGCGTGGAGAAGTCAGGCATGGCGCAATTTTAGTCCTTTCGCGGCAGCAGGGTCACGGCAGATTTGCAGTTCGGGCCTGCGTCCGGCAGGCTCTCCAGCAGATCGGCCACGCTTCTGCTAAGGACCGGGTGCAGGGCCCCGGGCGCGATCTCGCTGAGCGGCGCCAGCACGAACCGCCGTTCCGCCAGCGCCGGGTGGGGTAGCGTAAGCCGCGGGGTACTCAACACCGCATCGCCCATCAGCAGCAGGTCCAGATCCAGCGTGCGCGGGCCTTTGGGCACGCTCGCCGCGCGGTCACGGCCGAAGCTTCGCTCGATCGAGAGCAGCTCCTCGAGCAGTGCCTCCGGCGTAAGCGAGGTGCCAAGCGCGGCCGCGGCATTGGTGAAGCTCGGCTGGCCACTATAGCCTACCGGCTCTGTCCGGTAGAGCCGGGAGACGGCCAACACCCGCCCCAGCAAACGGAGCCCAGAGATGGCCGCCAGAATTGTCTGTGCCGGCGAGCCTGCGCGGGACGCCAGGTTTGAGCCAAGCCCGATCAGCGCCAGCGTCTCCGCTGCGCGCGTGCCATCTTCCCCTGCTTCGGCCATCTTCCCCTCTGGAGCGAGCATACCTGCCATAGCCGAGTCATTTCTTTGATGACGAGATCGGCCAGCCGTGGTGATATATGTTGCAACTAGCATGCCGGCCCAAACATCTTTCTTTCTCTTT
>CAYQYM010000205.1:0-4930 GCA_964421715.1 uncultured Acidipila sp. | reverse complement strand
GTCGGGCGATATGGTGGCCAGCTTGGGAGGGAAGGTGATACGGGGGCGGGCGCTGTAAGTGGTACGGGTCAGGCGGCTCGCGTCCGAGGTAGAGGCCGATGGCGGCGACGGCCACGGCCAGCGAGGCCCAGCCGATAGCTTTGATAGCAGGCGATGATACTTCTTCGTTCATTTTGAGAGTCCCCGGCAACGCCGTGACCTGAGCCCCTTCTTGCGTTCGAAAGAGACCCTGTTGCCCGAACAGAATCATATCCCGATGATAACGCAGTCAGCGTGACGCCTGTTGCTCTGGATATCGGCAGGGGAGGCGAGGCAGTTACGGAAGTGCTTCAATTTTGTTCAGCCAGCGAATCTTTTCTTCCGCGGGCAGGAAGCTGGCTTCAAAGGAGTTAGCCGCCAGCTCGCGTAGATGCTCTTGGGTGAAACCGAAAGCTTCGTGCGCCAGGCGGTACTCGCCCAGCAGATCGCTGCCGAAGATGGCGGGGTCGTCAGAGCTGAGAGTGACCATGAGCCCGGCATCGAAGTAGCGGCGCAACGGGTGCGACTGGACCGTGGTGCAGCAGCCGGTGCGCAGGTTGCTGGTGACGCAGATCTCGACGGGAACTTGCCGTTCAGCGAGAATGGCCATCAGCTCAGGGTCTTGGATGGCGGAGAGGCCGTGGCCGATGCGCTCGGCACCGATGTTGATGGCGCTCCATATGCCCTCTGGCCCGACGGTCTCACCGGCGTGGGCCGTGAGCCGGAGACCGGCGTCGCGGGCCTGGGCGTAGAGCTCGCGAAAGGGTTCGGCCGAGGTATGGCGCTCGTCGCCGCCGATGCCGATGCCGATGATGGCTGGGTGTGCGGGGCGGAGCTCGGCTGCCTTTGAGAAGACGCGGGCCGCCTCCTCGGGTCCGAAGTGGCGGACGGCGTCGAAGATCCAGTAGAGACTGACGCCGAGTTCGCGGCGGGCGCGCTCGCGGGCGCGTTCCATGCCGGCAAAGAGCGGTTCAAACTCGATGCGCCGCCAGTAGTAGACGACGCCGACCGAGACATATACCTCGGCGTGGACGATGCCCTGGGTAGCTAACCGCTGGGCCATGCGCCAGGCTATGAGCTCATAGTCCTCGCCTGAGTGCAGCAGCTCTGTGACGGCCTTGAAGGCCATGAGGAAACCGGTGAAGTCGGTGTAGTGGTAAAGCGCGCGCGCGCGTTCAAGAGAGAGCGGGCTGGAGCTGTGGCAGGCGCTCAGCTCAACGAGCGTCTCCGGGGAGACGGTGCCCTCCAGATGCAGATGCAGCTCCGCTTTGGGTAGGCGAAGCAGAAATGGTTCGAGGACGTAGTCTCCAGGCGCAGCAGAGACCATGCGGTGGGTGCTAAGCCTTAGTGACCTTACCGCTCTTGATGCAACTGGTGCAGACGCGCATGCGCTTCGCTCCGCCCTCGATCTTCGCCTTTATGGGGCGGAGGTTGACGTTCCAGCGACGACGAGTGACGTTGTGCGCGTGGGAGATATTATTGCCGAACTGCGGACCCTTGCCGCAGACTTCACAAACCTGTGCCATGACGAATCCTTTTAAAAGGCGGTACCTGGGTTCTATCGCAGGGGCGGGCGCACATATCCAGGCGCAATCCTGCCGCAGCCACGAAGCTCAAGTTTATCCCAGCCTTGCTGTCCGGGCAAGGCAGCATTATCGGAGGGCCGAGGAATCGGAGATAGAGTGGTGCGTCAAAGTGGGCCACCAAGTGCGTAACCAAACCCTCGCTCCCTGCGGTACGCATCCTGCGTAGCCCTTAGCCGCTGAATCCTCACCTGTTGCAGAGCAGCGAAACACACGACCATTATTGCAGGGGCACTCGAATCGCCACCTGCCGGTTGCTGATGAACTTCACCACCGTATAGCCCTCTGCCCGGGTAAAGCAGACCAGGTTGTTGCCCAACTCGGGGGCAAAACGATAGCGCCCTCGGAGTTCCCCCGTCTGCGCGTCAATGACTGCTGTCTGGAGAATGAGCGGCAAGGCGCGGTGCATCGCGATTTGCTGCTGCGCGAATTCGATCGAGATCAGGCCGCCGGAGACATCGATCCGATCAGCGTGCCATAAGAGATCAGGTCTAGGCAGCTCATAGCTTCGCACCACGTCCCCAGCCGTATTCAGTGCCTGGATTTTGTCCGGCGTCAGCTTATAGAAGAGCCCGTCGTCTCCCGCGGTTACGGCCCCTTCCAGCGGGAATTGCGTCATGTGGCTCAGATCGACGGGTGATTTTTCGGAGCTTAGGTCCCGGTAGAGACTCCCGTTTACCGCGAAGATAGCCGCGAACTCCGGCCGCGAAGCCTTGCTGCCTTTTCCAGAGGGGCGATAACCTCGCACATAGCTCACCCCTGAGTTTTGCACCGCCAGACCGGTGACCATGACACCCTGGGGGACCGCAATTTGGTAGCGGGATGACAGATGGCCGTTGGCCATGAAGGAGAATAGCTCGTATGCATTACCGTCCCACCTGAGCACGCGGAAGACCCCATTGGGACTCATGGTCCAGTTCAGATTTTCTCCCGCATTCGAACCGGGAGGAAGGTCGATTATGGTGTGAGATCTGCCATCGGAGCGAAAGCGCACGAAAGTGCCCGTGCTTAGCGGAGTGTCGTCCAGAGCGTCGGCCCAGTCCCCGTCTTCATCGCAGACATTCGGGCCGATGGTGCCATAGAGCGGCACATCAAGAATGGTCCTGGAAGAGCCGAATAGCTCACGGACGTTCGGGGACACGTCTGGTTTCAGCGCCGGGGCAGCTGCGGCAGGTGTTTGAGCATGCAAGCTGATGGCCAGCAGACTGCAGGGTAGAAGCCGAAATCTTGTGTACCAGTGTGTCATTTCATATCGGCCAGCTGTACCCGGTCTCGCTTTTCTCGTTCCGTCTCAAGCCAATTCGAAATAATCTCAGGAGATGCGCATTGATCAGACCACGGAACGACGTGCGTGTTCACATCAACGCTTGCCACAGGGTTGAACATTCTTGGCTTTGCGTTTCTGGTGAGGGCATATTCCTGACAGCCGCCGGACTGCGTCTCTGCATATGCGACATCACACTCTACACCGCCATCAGTTCCACACGCGTAATAGGAGAGGAACGCGCAGCTTTGAGTCTGATCGGTGGTGCCAGCGCAGCCGCCTGCATAGACCGTCTCACGCGTACATTTGCAGGTTCTCTGTACCGAGACAGCCATAGCATGATTTAAGCACTGCGCATGCAGCATACTGATCGAACCAAAGGCGGACACGAACTGAACCAGCAGAAGCGAGAGCGTTAAGTGCCTCATGTGAGTCATAAGTTCGTTGGTGATGATACAACCCAACATCTCTACCGTCTACAGTTATCTCCACTTCCAATCTGCCGCGCCATGCACCGACTTACTTTCCCTCAGTCACATCCCAGGGACTTGCGCGCCGTGGTGGCCAGAATGCGCCTGGGCCTTGGGCTCCTTTACCCACTTTGCCAGCGCCGCTCCATTTAATTCCATGCGCACCACGTCAAGCTCGCCGCCATCATAATCGGCGATCAGCATCCGCATGGATTTGCCCATGGGACGCACGTAGATCACCGACTGTTCGCCGCCGTCCCTGGACTGCTCGGTGATGAAGGGCTGCCACTCCGGGCCGAGGTTTGCGCGGACGAGGCCGCTCAGCGCGGTCATGTCTACGGACGGCGACACGCCGCCAAACTCGGCCACGCGCAGCCCTTTGACGCCGCCGTGCGTGGCCACGCGCGCGCACAGGCTCACAAGGCTCATCATCGGCACCTTCGTTGCATGCAGGTGATAGCGCTGGGAAACATCATGGACCACGCCGTTGAACTCGCGGTCCGCGGCACTGGCGCAGCCGGTGCCGGAGACCAGGAGCGCCGCGATGGACAGCCACGCTGCGGCCCTCACTTGCCGCTCACTTTGGCCGCGCGCTGCGCAGCCTCCTTCGGAATGCCGAAGTTGCCACTAGCTTGCCGAGTTCGTCGGGGTTAATAGGGCCGGCGATGTACACCAGGTTCAGCTCCTTGGGTTCTGCATTCAGCACGAACATGCCGCGCATCTGGCCGTTCACCGTTTTGAAGTAGACGTCGGTATCTTCGTTGTCGCTGCCCTTCTGGTGCTCGCGCACCTTCACCATCGGCACCCACTCGGCTCCCTGGAACTGGCTGCGGACGTGATCGAGGTCTGCGGTGCTGTACTGGCCAGCCTTGTCGAATTCGTACGCGCGGACGAAGATGCCGTCAAGATTCTGGATCATGGCGCGGACCTGGGCGTCGTGATCATCGTGCATAAAGCTACTGGCAAAGCCGAGCATCTTCTTGTCCATGGTGACCTCAGTGAAGCTGGAGGCACGCGCAGCCAGCTCCTTTTCAAGCGTGACGGGAAAGGGCGGCGTAACCGAGGTTTGCGCAAGCGCAGGAGCGGCTGCGGTGAGCAGGGCGAGAGTGAGCAGGATAGGTTTCATAGTGTGTCTCCGTTGCTGTTGTCTATTGGGTGTGCAACCTTCTGGCCGACGTTGTTCAGTGTGACGGCGGTGATCCTAAGGGCGAGCAGAACCTGCTCCCGGGCGCGCTCTCCGGCCTTGCGTCGCTCGTGCTGCTGCCAGAGTGTTCCGCTGAGCACGGAAAGAGCGAGCGCGGCGGCGGTGGCCAGGCGCAGGGCCGGCCGCCAGCGCCGACCGCGTGGCGCAATGCGGGGGCCGCGCTCCTCCGGCAGCGCGGCCATAACGCGCGTGGCAAAGCCGGGCGGCGCTGGCCGGGCCGCAAGACTCGCGCGCAGCCAGCTTTCAAGCTCCTCGGCGGTGTGCCTTTCAGAGGCAAAATCAGGATGGTGTTCAGCCACGGGTGTACTCCTTCAAAGTGTCTTCTGCCCGGGCGCGCAGCCGCTCAAGGGCGCGCCGCAGGTGACTCTTGACAGTGGCGACCGGCATGGCC
>CAYQYM010000204.1:0-4937 GCA_964421715.1 uncultured Acidipila sp. | reverse complement strand
GGTCTCCCCAACTGCGCTGCGCAACGGTGGCATTGAACCTGCGCGCCATCATCTCGCAGACGATGCGCGAATCCGTGTCTGTGTAAAGATCGAGATCGCTGCCGAGATCCGGCCAGTGGTCGAGCGACTTGATCACCGCGGCCTCATGGCCCTCCTCGGCAAAGACCCGGCATATCTGCTGCAGGTGGGCAATGGCGTTTTCGATGCGCGCGTGCTCCACTGCGAGCGCATCGGCGGTCCACTCCATGCGCGTCTCGTCCCGCGTCTCCGTGAAAAATCGGAACAGCACATTGAATCCGCGCACGATGACGTGGTTTTCCTCTGCCAATACACGAAGTCTTTGAAAGGCCTCCTTGCTCAGCGACGTGAAACCCGGCGAAGGCGCAGCCTCAGCCAGCAGAAGCTCAGAAAGGAGGGTCATTCCGTTGTTGTGGTGAGCGGAGAATGCGTGTGCGTGGGCCATGAGTCGAGGTCACCTGGGCTAACGTGGTTGCGGTTTTGAAGGGGGCGCCTGCTGCGTACCGGACTGAAGCGCGGATGGTGAAGGCGAGGATGAGTCCTGCTGCGTATTCGACGGCGCTGGATGGCTTTCTGTGCCCATCGGGGCCTGCGGATCGATAGGCGTTCCGTCGCGCCGCTTCAGTTCAATCGGCCCTGTCTCCTGCCGCCTCTCCTGGTGCATCTGCGTGATTGCACCAGTCACCTTCTCGGTGCTCACGCGTGCCACCGCACCCACCTGCTTGCCTTCGGCAGCACGCTGGGTGGCAATGCCCACGCGCGCCTCTGCGTCAGCCGCCTCGCGTGCCTTGCGATAGAAGTACCGTGCCGTCTCAAGGTCCCCATCACGCTCGGCAACGTAACCGCGATTGTTCAGAGAAAAGGCGCTTTGCGGATCGGCCTGATAAGCGTCAAGAAAGTTCTGCCGCGCACGCGGCCAGTCGTTGCTGTTGGCCGCCGCCACAGCCTGGAGCGTCAGAAGCATTGCGCGTTCCTCGCCACCCTCCATCTGCCGGATGCGCTTACTGAGCCGTTGTGCGCTCTCTTCTGCCATCTGGCTTACGGGTTTGCCCCGCCATGACTCTTTGAGCGTCACGACGATGGGCTCAGAGGAGCGCTCTGCCGCAGCGGCGTTGTAGTAGCGCAGCGCCTGCTCGTAGTCGCCCGTAGCCTCAACCGCGACACCGAGGTTATTCAACGTGAAAGGGTTCTGCGGGTCCAACGCCAGCGCATGGCGCAGCAGCGAAGCCGCCTCCGGCGCGCGATCCTGCGCGATCAGTCCCATCGCGTCAATGTTCATCCGGTTCACGCGCATGGGCACGTCGCGCAGATCCTTGATGGCGTAGGTCATCGGCTTGCCCTCGAGCTGCCGCGCATTGCTCTTGTCAATTGTCGCTTCCGACCCCTGCTCCGAAGCGAGCTCATAAAAGCGCTGCGCCCGCTCAAGCTGCCCCTGCAGCTCTGAGACATAGCCAAGATTATTCAGCGTAAAGGGATCCGTTGGGTCGTAGAGGTAAGCCTTGTAGAAGAGCGACTCGGCCTTTTCATACTGGCGCCGCTCGATTGCGGCCACCCCCCCGCGATTCAGCCGCTGCACTGGGGTAAGCTCGCTTCGCCTTGGAATGGTGATCTTCAGATCGCGCGCCCATGCTGCTCCGGTGAGTGCCTGACCGGCCAATGCTGTACCCAGGCAGAGGAGGAATGCGCGTCCTTTGCAACTTCTTTGCTTACTTACTTGCATCTGTCGTGTTCCATCTCTTGCTGCTTGGATGCCGGTTGCGTCCACATGTTGCCGGCACTCTCGTGCAAAATTTTGCCGGGCGGCCCACCTTATGACGGAATGAAGGCATCCTATTGCAATCAATGCGGCGCAACCATACAAGAAAGCTGCTCCACGCCAGGCTTGTGCTGGGTGGACTTACGTGGATCGCGGCTGCCTGCCCTGCGATGGCGGCTGCGCAGGCCTCCGCAACAGACGCGTCTGCCGTAACCACCTCTCCCCTGCCCCCCCTGCCCCACGGAACTCGTACCGTCATGGGTGGCTTTCTCCGCAATCTTGATCCGGTGCGAGATCAGTTCCAGCTCAAGGTCTTCGGCGGCAATGCCGTCAAGGTTCTCTTCGACGCGCGTACGCAGTTCTTTCTTGATGGTGCTCGCGTGCCGCTCGACCGGCTGCAATCCAACCAGCGCGCATCTGTCGAAACCGTGCTCGATGGCACGCATATTTACGCGGCCAGCGTTCACATCCTGACGAAGACGCCCGAGGGAGACTGCCGCGGCCAGGTCAAGAGCTACGACGCGGCCTCCGGTCTGTTGACCGTGCAGGACAGCATCAGCCATGCGCCCGTGACGCTTCAGGTGCAGCCGGCAACCGCCGTGCATCGCACCGGTCAGCCGGCCTTTGAAAACGCACGTAGCGGACAGGCCGATCTCATCGCGGGCTCGCTGGTGGAAGCCACCTTCAAGCCCGACAGCAGCGGGAAGGCAGTCGCCCAGGAGATTACCGTACTCGCAACGCCGGGTGCGGACTTCACCTTCAGCGGCGATATCACCTTCCTGGACCTGCACACCGGAACGCTCGCGCTCACAGACCCGCGCGACGAAAGAAATTACACCGTCAGCTTTGACCCCGCGGCCCTGCCCGGAGCAGGCGAACTGCATCCAGGGGAGCACATCATCGTACACGCCACGTTCGACGGCACCCGCTACAACGCCGTCAGCCTGAACAAGCCTTAGCCGATCCAAGTCTCGCCTGGACACGTCCAAAAAGCATGTCCCTGGCTGCCGGCGTGCGGGTCATCTTCGATTAGCCTCGCAGCGGCTCCTGTTCCTGCTCCATGCTCACTGAATCGATGTCACCGTCTGCCTCGGTGTTCCATGCCGCGAGGTCATTCGCCCCGCCTGGCCAGAGACGTAGATGGCGGCGGCGCGCCAGCAGGCCTGCTTTGCCGATGGACCGCTTCGCACGGTAGAGCGCAAACCAGCGCACATAGTTTCGCACCACGCTGGTCATCGTCATCTGCAGACCGGCAGCGTAGTTCTGCATCGCCATCTCGCGTTCCAATGCAGGCGACTGGAGAATCGTGACGATCTGCTCGGCAAGGTCTGCCGCGTCGCCGATGCGGTAAAAGCGGACGGCCATATCCTCATCCTCGGCCATGCCGCGAAAGTCCTCGATGTCAGCGCAAACGATGGGAATGCCGTACTCGCAGGCCTGATGCGCCGGACCGCTCGAGCCCGTCGCCGAGTCGTATGGCATGACGACCACCGACGTGGACTGAAACAGAGCCGGAATGTCGCCCTCGGGCACGTAACCGCGAAACTCGATCGGCAGGTGCGGCGGCTGCGCCTCGCGGATAGCCTCCCAATAGCCGGCCCTGGTGTGATGGTTGGCCCCGGCAATGATGAGCTTCGCATTTGGCACCCGTTTAAGAACCAGCGGAAACGCCTCCATCAGTGTTTCCAGCCTTTTGTACGTCCCCCAATGGCCAATGGCCAGTATGCGCAGTTCCGGGTTGCCCCGCTTCGAGAAATCCGGCGGCGAGGGCTGGGACGCAAAGGTGCCGTGCGTGCCCAGCAGAACGTTCCTCGCGCCATACTTTTTGTGCAGTGTGCGCCGGTAGGCCGAGAGCAGCACAGAAACGGAATGCGCCTTCAGCAGCGTGCGCGTGGCCACATCCGTGCCGATGCGGTAGAGCCGCTCATGTTCCACACCGGCGGCAGAGAAGTCGACGTGCTCGATAATGTGGTGCAGCGTAATGTGCGTGTAGAATCCCGCCGCGCGCACCAGCGCCGGTGCCGAGAGCCCGGCAAATGCCGCAACGGGATTCTCCGGCGTGCCGAAGCTCGAGAACACCAGGTTAAACCACACCACATCCGGCTGCAGCCGGCGGATGATGCGCAGCAGGCGAAGAGGCGTGCTCGCCTTTCCGAACTCCCAGCAGCGAATCACGTTGAAGCCCGGCAGCTCGGGCTGGCTGGCCACGTCGATCGGGTTCCCATGTTCGTCCGTGGCAAACTCGTAGCCGGTCAATTTATCGGCCAGGATGATGAGCTCAACACCGGGATGGCGCCGCAGCTCCTGCGCAATGTGAAAGGCATACTCGTTTAACTGCCTTCCACTCGGAGGAAATGTGGCGACTAAGCAAATCTTCATCACTGCTCACTTTCAAAAGAGTGTGATACTCACATACGGCCGGAGTTGCTGCTTACCACTGCCGAAGTTAAAGAAATTCTCCTGCTGGAAGCCACCGGAGAATCGAATCGGATAGCGCAGCCGCACCTCGCCCGTATCCTCGCGGAAGCTGCGGCTCAACGCGCGCGTGTATGAGACGGAAGCGCCGAACTGGTACGCGTCATAGACGTGAAAGCCGCGCGTGCTTGAGTAGGCGAAGGTACCCTGCAGATCCCAGTTGCGCGCCGGCGAGAGGTCAAAACTGCCCGAGGGCCGCAACGCCTGCGCGATGCCAGAGCGCGGTCCCACCACGCGCCAGGCGCGCAGGTCTTCCACGATGGCGCGGATAGTCAGCCGTTCTGCAAACTTTCGCGTCAGCCCGATATATGAGCTGGTGTAATAAGCCTCTACCCCTACCGGGCTGAACTGCTGATCGTTAAAGCCCCAGCCGGTCACCAGCGCCGTCTTGCCCCAGGGCTCGCCCACGCGGAAGTCCACGCCCGCCGCCACCGCGCGCGAGTGCAGGTTCGAATTCGTGAACGGGCCGCTCTCGCGCAGCACGTAACCATCCAGGGCCAGCGCGTTGAAAAATGAGCTGGTAGACACGTACAGAAACTCGCGCAGCAGGTTCTGATTCAGCTGGACGGGAGTATTCGCATCGCGGCGCAGCGTCGTTTGCAGGCCACCGTTCAGCGTCACCGCATTGTTGCCCAGATGCAGCGTGGGGTCGAGCCCGAAGTTGAAGGTGTAATCCGTCGTATTACGG
>CAYQYM010000203.1:0-4950 GCA_964421715.1 uncultured Acidipila sp. | reverse complement strand
GGCCGCCTCCTGCTCGGCGCGTCGGCGGCTCGAGCCCGCGCCGCAGGCGCTGAGCCCCCACCGGGTGCTGGGCGAGCAGGCTCGCCGCGGCGGCAAGGCGCCTGACCCCGACGCGACATCTTTCGTGCAAGGATCGCCTGGCCCGGAAAGACCTGGCCCGGAACGGTTCGGCCCGGAGCTCTCTGGCGCGTACGCTCGCGATCTCGAAGGCCTGGTCGTCGATGTCGAGATACTCGAGTGGCCCACGCCGACCCGCACCGCGCGCGGCCGCGTAACGGAGGTTCTTGGCCACCCTGACGACTTCGGCGTAGACGTTGAGATCGTCATCCGCAAGCACCACCTGCCGCGCATCTTTCCGGAAGATGTGCTCGAAGAGGCGCGCCAGGTCGCGCATGTTGACCCCGGCCTGGTCGCTGAGCGCCGCGACTTTCGCGACCAGCCGATCGTCACGATCGACGGCGAGACGGCACGCGATTTTGATGACGCGGTGCGCGTGCGGCAGACCGGCGAGGGTGGCTGGGAGCTGGACGTACACATTGCTGACGTGGCGCAATACGTCATCGCCGGATCGGCGCTCGACCTGGAGGCGCGGCTGCGCGGCACGTCTGTTTACTTTCCCGACCGTGCCATACCCATGCTGCCGCAGGAGCTCTCCACCGGCATCTGCAGCCTGCGCCCTGGTGAGGACCGCCTGGTGTTGAGCTGCCTGATGCGCATCGACGCAGGCGGCAACGTGACCGGCTTTGAGGTAGTCGAAGGCGTGATACGTTCGGCCCGGCGCATGACCTATACGCAGGTACACGCAATCCTTGAAGGTGACGCGGCCACGCGCGCAGCCTTTTCGCCGCTGGTACCCGAGTTTGAAAAGATGAAGGAACTCGCGCTTGCGCTGAACGGCAAACGCGTGCGCCGCGGATCCATCGACTTCGATCTGCCGGAGCCACTCATCGAGTTCGACGAGTTCGGCGCGATGCAGAGCGTCACGCGCTCCGAGCGGAACTGGGCGCACCGGCTTATCGAGGAGTTCATGCTGGCGGCCAATGAGTGCGTAGCCTCGTGGCTTGAGGATCTCGGCGTGCCCTCGCTCTATCGCATCCACGAGAAGCCGGAGGCGCGCCGTGTGGCCGAGTTTGAGGACATCGCCGCGGCCTTCGGCTACTCGCTTGGGCTGGGCGCGCTGCCCGTGCGCCGCTTCACCATGAAGTCTGACCGGCGGCACCAACGCAGCGAGCGGGAACTCGGGCGTCGCGGGCGCGACGCGCGGCGGCATGAGGTTCCCGAAGACATTCCCGTTACGCCAGCGATGTATCAGCGCCTTACCACGAAGATCGCCGGCAAGCCCGAGGAGCGCATTCTCGCCTATCTTATGCTCCGTTCGCTGCGGCAGGCGCGTTACAGCGAGAAAAACGAGGGCCACTTTGCGCTGGCGGCGCCCTGCTACACGCACTTCACCTCGCCTATCCGCCGCTACCCTGATCTCATCGTTCACCGCATCGCCAAGGCGCTGCTGCAGGAGGGAGTCAGCGGCCGCGGTGAGATGGCTGCCGGCGAGCCGCACTCGCCATGGACGGGAAAACTGAACGCGCGCCATAGTGCCGGCAGACTGGCTGCGGGCCCTGTGGTGACGCCGATTTCCGAATCCGAGCTCGCCGCCATCGCGCAGGAGTCGAGCGAGACCGAGCGCCGCGCGGCCGAGGCGGAGCGCGAGCTGGTGGAGTGGAAGAAAATCAGGTTCATGCAGGAGCGCGTCGGAGAGGATTTTGACGCGATGATCATGAGCGTCACAAAATACGGGCTCTTCGTACAGCTCGACGCGTTTTTTGTCGATGGACTGGTGCCAATCCAGACGCTCGCCCATTCTCTGGACGGCGATAACTACACCTATCGTGAGAACACGCGCGAGATCATCGGCGAGCACAGGCATCGCAGGCTGCGCATGGGCCAGGCCGTGCGCGTCCTGCTCGACCGCGTAGATGCCGTCGAGCGCAGGCTGCAGTTCTCGCTGCTTGAGGCTGCGGGTGCGGACCGCCCGGCAGCGAAGCCGGGCACGACGGCGGCCAGGCAGGGAAAGAATAAGTCGGGCAAGAAAGACACAGCCGGAAGGGTCCCGCCCAATGGCCAGAGCAACAACCAGACCGGCGACCGGACCAACAACCGGAGCAAGGCCGCGCGCACGGCCAGGAGCGCGCGGCGTCCGCACCGCTGACGTTTCCTACCCGCCTTTCTCCTTCGTCGCAGCACCGGCATTTGAGCCGGTGGCGTGCAGGCCCGTTCCAGCGTCCGCCGGTATGGGCTGCTGCGCGCCGTCCACAGCAGCCTGTGCGTTTTCTGAGAGCACCTGCTTCTGCTGCTGAGCGCTAACGCCTTTCTTGCGCAGGTCCCCCGGTTGCGGTCCCTGGACTGAGGTGGGCGGCTCGTGAGTGGTGGCCGTATCCTCCGGTGCGTTCAACTCGTCTGCCATGCTGGGATTAGATGCCGCCCACGCAGCGGCGCAAATGCAAAGAGGAGCACGCCCGCGGCGCGCCCCTCCTTGCTTGATGAGAACTCCAGGCAGACTAGGCCGAGCGGCGCTTTCCGTCGATAACGTCGTTGATCTTGTCCTTGACCTTATCGATAGTGTTGGAGGCGTGCGTGCGTGTCTCCGAGTTCTCGGCAACCGATTCGCTGTGGCGCCGATCAGCCGCATCCTGCACAGTATTCTTGGCGTTGCCCCAGGTCTCCTTCGCGGCACCCTTAGTCTGGTCCACCAGGCCCTCGTTGGCCAGGCTCTCGTTGCACACCAGTTCCCCGGCGCCCTGCTTCACCTTGCCTTTCAACTGATCGAACTGGCCCTTAATCTGATCCTGATTCATACGCGTGCTCCTTTCACAGCGAACATGGTGAATGCGCCGCCACCGGGGCGGCGCGGTTGATCGTGCGTTTTAACTTTGATGCGTGGTGGCGAATTAAACGACCGGCCGCCGCCCGCTGATAAGCTGAATCAGCAGCACGACCAGAGCCAGCACCAGCAGGATGTGAATGTACCAGCCAACTGCATGGAAGCTCACCAAGCCCACCAGCCACAGCACCAACAAGATCACAAATATCGTCCACAGCATGTTCTTGTTTCTCCTTAGCTATGCGTTCTTTCACGGTATGTTAAGGTGCGCATTACACGTGGCCAGGTTGCCAAAAAGGGCCAGGTCATGCTTATTCTGCTTTCCGAGGTGTTGCCTTTGCGGATTGCGATTCAAGGAGAACCGGGCTCCTTCAGCCATGAAGCCGCGCTTCGCCTCATTCCCGGTGCGGAGATTGAGCCCTGCGCGCTCTCCCCGGACGTCTTTCGTCTGCTCGCCGTCGAGGCAGCCGATGCCGCTGTCATCCCGATCGAGAACAGCCTGGCCGGTTCGGTCGTGGAGCATTATGACCTGCTGCTCGAGCACGACGTCGCCGTCGAGCGCGAGTTACTGCTCCGCATCCGGCATAACCTGATCGGGGTGCCCGGCGCACGGACGAACCAGGTGCGCCGCGTCTACTCGCACCCGGTGGCGCTGGCCCAGTGCCGCCGCTTTTTCGAGCGCCACCCGGAACTTGAGGCGGTTCCTTTCTATGACACGGCCGGAAGCATCAAGCAGCTAACGGAGCTGCGCGACCCTGCCACCGCCGGCATCGCCAGCCGCCAGGCGGCCGAGTTCTACGGCGGAGCGCTGCTGGCGGAGGCGATCGAGGACAACCATGAGAATTACACCCGCTTTTTCCTGGTGCGCCGCCGTGCGGACCTGCAGCCCGCGGAGAACGCCAACAAGGTGAGCGTGGCTTTCACCGTGGAGAACCGCCCCGGAACCCTGGTGCGCGCACTCGAGGCCTTTGCCGCGCACGGCACCAACCTTACCAAGATCGAGTCGCGGCCGGTGCACGGACGGCCCTGGGAATATGTCTTTTACGCCGATTACCAGCTCGGGCAGCCGGAGGCCGCAGAGGCCGCCATGGCTGGCCTTGCCGCCTGCTGCTCCATGGTGAAGGAACTCGGCCGTTACCGCGCCGCTTAGGGACTCCGAGCACACCGTCGCCTTGTGGCCGGGCTTAACTCGGTTTCCGCGTTGCCGATGAAGGGGAGAGGTATAGAGGCATCCCATCAGGTATACGAGGTTCTGCGGCCTGGCGGGCAGCAGGTTTTGCGACTTCCGCAGGTGCATGCGCGTCTAAACCGTAAGATTATTGATATAAAGGCACTCAATGGCTAGCGATTTCCTGAGCATCATTCACCCCAGCTCCTCCAGGCAGCGAGAAGAGCACTCGGAAGGGCGGGGCCTGCCCGTACTCCCGGTCCGGGATACCGTGCTGTTTCCACATGCCGTGCTGCCCCTTACGGTAGGGCGTGAGAGCTCCATTCAACTGATCAACTCCCTCGGCGAGGAGAAGACGATCGTGGTTGTCGCTCAGCGCGACGCGCGCATCGACCAGCCGCAACCGGCGGACCTGCACACCTATGGCACCCTGGCGACCGTGCATAAGGTCGTGAAGATGCCGAACCAGAGCCTGTTTGTCTTCACCGAGGGCACAGAGCGCGTCAAGCTGGGCCAGTATACGCAGATTGAGCCGTTCATGATTGCGACGCTGGAGAGCGTCGCGGAGCAGGCTGCCTCGCGCAGTCCCGAGCTTGAGGCGCTGCAGCGCAACGTGACGTCGGAGTTCCAGCAGATCGTCGCTGCCTCCCCGACGCTCTCCGACGAGCTGCAGTCCATTGCCGCACAGATTGACGACCCGGGCAGGCTGGCTGACTTCGTCGCCTCCTCTTTGCCCTTCCTGGCGACGGCAGACAAGCAGGAGCTGCTTGAGACGGCCGACGTCATCACCCGCCTGGAACGCGTGAACAAGCACCTGGCCAAGGAACTCGAAGTGCAGCAGCTCCGCAACAAGATCCAGTCCGAGGTGCAGGACCAGGTGCAGCAGTCGCAGCGGGAATACTAC